>DMTA01000085.1:0-4951 GCA_003454835.1 Achromobacter sp.
GCTGGTGTCGTACAGGCGCACGCGCAGGCCGGCCTGCGCCGCGATCTGCGCGATGCCGCGCCCCATGGCCCCGGCGCCCACGACGCCGATGGTTTGAATTTCCGTCATCAACTATCTCCTGCCTGTATTGGAATGGATCGTGCGCCTGGCGCGGCGCGGCATGCGAAAAAGGCGGCCAGGCCGCCTTCTCGCGCGCATCAGGCCCGGCTCTGCGCCAGCGCCTGGATTTCTTCGGCCGACAGTCCCAGCTTTTCGGACAGGACCTGCTCGGTGTGCTCGCCCAGCATGGGCGGCGCGCGGCGGTATTCGACCGGGCTGCCGGAAAACTTCAGCGGGCTGGCGGCCACGGGCACCGTGCCGGCTGCCGGATGCGGCAGCTCGCGCTTCATGTTGCGGGCCAGGACGTGCGGGTCTTCGTAGACCTGGTCCAGCGTGTTGATGGGACCGGCCGGCACGCCCACGCCTTCCAGCGCGGCAAGCCAGTGGTCACGCTCGCCGGTGGCCATCCGCTCGGCCAGCAGGGGCACGAGTTCCTCGCGGTTCTTCACGCGCTGCGGGTTGGTGGCGAAACGCGGATCGGCCGACAGTTCGGGCAGGCCGATCGCGCCGCAGTAGTTGCGGAACTGGCTGTCGTTGCCCACCGCCACGATGAGGTGGCCGTCGCTGGCCGCGAACACCTGGTAGGGCACCAGGTTCTGGTGCGCGTTGCCGGCGCGGCGCGGGGCCACGCCGGAGGTCATGAAGTTCAGATTCTGATTGGCCATCATGGCGACCTGGCAGTCCAGCAATGCCATGTCGATGTGCTGGCCCAGGCCGCTGCGCGCACGCTCGTGCAGCGCGGCCAGGATGCCGACGGTGGAATACATGCCGGTCATCAGGTCGGCCACGGCCACGCCGGCCTTTTGCGGACCGCCGCCGGGCAGGTCGTCGCGCTCGCCCGTGATGCTCATCAGGCCGCCCATGCCCTGGATCATGAAGTCATAGCCGGGACGGCTGGCGTACGGGCCGGTCTGGCCGAAGCCCGTAATCGAGCAATAGATCAGGCGCGGGTTCAGTTCCTTCAGGCTTTCGTAGTCCAGGCCGTATTTGGAAAGTCCGCCGACCTTGAAGTTTTCCACCAGGATGTCGCTCTGCAGCGCCAGTTCGCGCACCAGTTCCGCGCCGCGCGGCGACGCGATGTCCAGCGCCACCGACATCTTGTTGCGGTTGGCCGACAGGTAGTACGCGGCTTCGGTGGTGTCGTGACCCGCTTCGTCCTTCAGATACGGAGGGCCCCAGGCGCGCGTGTCGTCGCCCGAGCCGGGCCGTTCGATCTTGATCACCTCGGCGCCGAGGTCGGCCAGGTTCTGGGTGCACCAGGGACCCGCCAGCACGCGGGTCAGATCCAGCACGCGTATGCCGGTGAGGGGAGCGGGACGTTGCGACATCGGTAATCTTTTCGCTAGAAGGGAAATGAGAACTTCCGGCCCCGCGATCAAGCGCCGGGCGGACTGGGATTCCGTCATGCCAGAAGGCGGCCCGCGGGGGCCGCCTTCCGATCAACATTCGTCAGACTGGATATTAGCCTCTGGAACGCGTTGGCCGGACTTCTGGCGGCGGAAAGATCAGGAATGCGCCTTGATGGTCTCACGCGCGATGACCAGCTGCTGGATCTGCGAGGTGCCTTCGAAGATGCGGAACAAGCGCACGTCGCGGTAAAAGCGCTCGACCGCGTATTCGGACATGTAGCCCGCGCCGCCGTGGATCTGCACGGCGCGGTCGGCCACGCGGCCCACCATTTCCGTGGAGAAGAGCTTGCAGCAGGCGGCCTGCATGGTGGTGTTCTCGCCGCGGTCGCGCATGCGGGCGGCATCCAGCACCATGCAGCGGGCCGCATACAGTTCGGCCTGGCTGTCGGCGATCATCGCCTGGATGAGCTGGAACTCGGCGATGGGCTGGCCGAACTGCTTGCGCTCGGTGGCGTACTGCACGGCGTCGCGCAGCAGACGGTCGGCAATGCCAACGCACAGCGCGGAGATATGCAGTCGGCCCTTGTCCAGCACGCGCATGGAGGTCCGGAAGCCGTTGCCTTCTTCGCCGCCCAGCAACGCGCTGGCCGGCACGCGGCAGTTGTCGAACACGACGTCGCTGGTCAGCGCGCCGGCCTGGCCCATCTTCTTGTCCGGCTTGCCGATGATGAGGCCCGGCGTGCCGGCTTCAACCAGGAAGCACGAGATGGAGTTGGCGCGGCGCTCGGGCGCGGTGCGCGCCATGACCGAGAACAGGCCCGCGATGGGCGCGTTGGTGATGTAGCGCTTGGTGCCGTTCAGCACGTAGAAGTCGCCGTCGCGCTCGGCGGACAGGCGCAGCGACATGGCGTCGGAACCGGCATCGGGCTCGGTCAGCGCGAAGGACCCGATGAGTTCGCCGCTGGCCAGCTTGGGCAGGTAGTGGGCGCGCTGCTCGTCGGTGCCGGCCAGGACGATGGCCTGCGAACCGATGCCGATGTTGGTGCCGGCCAGCGAGCGGAAGGCGGGCGAGGTCTGGCCCAGTTCGAACACGACGCGGACCTCTTCTTCCATCGTCAGGCCCAGGCCGCCGAAGTCCGGCGAGATGGACAGGCCGAACAGGCCCAGGTCGCGCATTTCATTGACGATGTCCGGCGGCACTTCGCCGCTGGCGGCCAGTTCGTCCTCGGCGGGAATCAGACGTTCGTGGACAAAGCGGCGGACGGCGTCAATCAGGAGGTTCAGGGTTTCAGTGTCGAGGGCCATGATGGAGATCTCTTTAAGCGGATATGGGTCAAGAAGGGGTGTGGCGGCCTGCTCAGGCGCGCATGCCGCCCACCAGCAGATCGAAATAGCCGTCGGCGATGGATTCGGCGCTGTCGCCCTGGCCGGGCTTGTACCAGCGCACCATCCAGTTCAGCATCGACAGCACGGCGCGTCCGGTGGCGGCCACGTCCAGCGCGCGAAACGCGCTTTCGGCGACGCCCTGCGCGATCACGTCGCGCAGCTGCTTCTCGTAGCTGTCGCGCAGGCGGGCGGCGTCTTCGCGTTCGGACAGCGCCATGCCGGAATAGCCGATCAGCATCGTCACGAACTGGGCGTGGTGCTGCTCGAAGTACCGGGCATGTCCCACCATGAAGGCGCGCAGGCGGGCCACGCCCCCTTCCGCGCCGGCCACGTCGCGGCCGACGGTCTGCGTCAGGCCTTCCAGCACCTGAAGGATGATGGCGTCGTAGATGTCCTGCTTGGTGGGGTAATAGTGGTAGATGGCCGCCTTGGAGACCCCGATGGCGCCGGCCAGGTCGGAAATGGAGCTGCCGTCGTAACCGCTGCGCGCGAACAGCTTGGCGGCTTCTTCCAGAATGCGCTCGCGCGGGGCGGCCAGGGTGGGCGGCCGGCCCGCGCGGGCACGTTTCTGAACGGGTTGGGAGGTGATGCCCATGGACGCCTTTGGCAGGGGCCGCGCGTGGCCGGAGGGTTCTGGCGAACCGCAATTGACAGCCGTTCCGCGCTTGCCGTTAAATAAAGATTAATTAATTACCGGACGGTCGGTAGGTAATTAATATACTCCAAAACCTACAACGAGACGACGCCCAATGCCCCATCCCCTCGTGACTGATTTGTATGGCCAGATGTCCTTGCCGGTCATCAGCGCCCCGATGTTCATCGTGTCCAATCCCAAGCTGGTCATCGCTCAGTGCACGAGCGGCATCGTGGGGTCGTTTCCCGCGCTGAACGCGCGTCCGCAGACGCTCTTGACCGACTGGCTCGACGAAGTCCAGGCGGGCCTGGCGTCGTACCGGGAGGCCAACCCCGGCGCCCGCGTCGCGCCGTTCGCCGTCAACCAGATCATCCACCAATCCAACGACCGGCTGGAGCAGGACATGGCCGTGTGCGCCAGCCACCGGGTGCCGCTCATCATCACCAGCCTGCGCGCCCCCGGCGACCTGGTGCAAGGTGTGCACGATTGGGGCGGCAAGGTTTTCCACGACGTCACCACGATCCGCCACGCCGAAAAGGCGCTGGAAGCGGGCGTCGACGGGCTGATCCTGGTGTGCGCGGGCGCGGGCGGCCATGCCGGCACGCTCAGCCCTTTCGCGCTGATCTCCGAGGTGCGCCGCTTCTATGACGGCCCCCTGATCCTGTCGGGCGCCATCACCTCGGGCGCGCACGTCCTGGCCGCGCAGGCCATGGGCGCGGACTTCGCCTACATGGGCACGCGCTTCATCGCCAGCGAGGAGGCCAACGCCAGCGACGGCTACAAGGCCGCGATCGTCGAGGCCAGCGCGTCGGACATTCTGTACACGCCGTTCTTCACGGGCATTCCGGGCAACTACCTGAAGGCCAGCATTGCCGCCGCCGGCCTGGATCCGGCCAACCTGCCCGCGCCGGACAGCGGGGCGTCCAATTTCGGCACGACCCGGGTCAAGCCGTGGAAAGACATCTGGGGCGCCGGTCAGGGCGTGGGCGGCATCGCCAGCGTCGAACCCACCCGCAAGATCGTCGACACGCTGCGGCATGAATACGCCGAGGCAAAGGCCCGCCTGGCCGCGGGACCGCACGCATGAGCGCCGGCCTGAAGGTGGCGCGCGACGGCGCCGTCCTCACGCTGACGATCGACCGCCAGGACCGCCGCAACGCGCTGGACACCGCCACCTATGCCACCCTGACCGAGCAGATCTCGCTGGCAAGCGCAGACGTGGCGATTTCGGCGGTCATCCTGACGGGCGCCGGCGAACACTTCACGGCCGGCAACGACCTGCGCGACTTTCAGGCTGAACGCGGGGCGGGCGATAGCGCCGGCCTGACATTTTTGCGCGCGCTGACGACGGCCGACGTCCCGGTCATCGCCGCCGTCGAAGGCTACGCCATCGGCATCGGCGTGACGCTGCTGCAGCATTGCGATTTTGTCCACATCGGGGAAGGCGCGACCCTGCGCATGCCGTTCGTCGCGCTGGGCCTGT
>DMTA01000085.1:5043-5206 GCA_003454835.1 Achromobacter sp.
GTTCGTCGCGCTGGGCCTGTGCCCGGAAGGCGCGTCCAGCCTGCTGATGCCGCGGCTGGTGGGACGGCGGGCAGCGCAGTGGCTCATGCAGGGCAAGGCGTTTTCCGCGCAGGAGGCGGTGGAAGCCGGCCTGGCCACGTCCGTCACACCCAAGGGCGAGGCG
>DMTA01000083.1:0-3505 GCA_003454835.1 Achromobacter sp.
GCAATACCGGGTTGTGCGGCGGCGCCACGCCGGACGACACCGGCACCGCCGTCGTCCTGTCCACCGCCCGGCTCACCGCCGTGCGCGCGCTGGACACCGACAACGACACCATCACGGTCGAGGCCGGCTGCATTCTGCAGGCCGTGCAGGAAGCCGCCGCCGCCGCGAACCGGCTGTTTCCCCTGAGCCTGGCGGCCGAAGGCAGCTGCACCATCGGCGGCAACCTGGCCACCAACGCCGGCGGCACGCAGGTGCTGCGCTATGGCAATACGCGCGACCTCACGTTGGGCCTGGAGGTCGTGACCGCCGAAGGCGAGATCTGGGACGGCCTGCGCGGCCTGCGCAAGGACAACACCGGCTACGACCTGCGCGACCTGTACATCGGCAGCGAAGGCACCCTGGGCATCATCACGGCCGCCACCCTCAAGCTGTATCCGCGCCCTGTGGCGTCCTGCACGGCGCTGCTGACGCTGGACAGCATCGACAATGCCGTCGAGGTCCTGTCCCGTGCCCGTTCCGGCTTCGGCGCCTCGCTGACCGGGTTCGAGTTGATGAGCGGCGCCTGCCTGCAAGGCGTGGTGCGCCTCTTCCCGCAGCAGCGCCTGCCCTTTGAAGGCGAGTCGGCCGCTTCGCCGTGGTTTGCGCTGCTGGAACTGTCCGACAGCGAAAGCGAGACCCACGCCCGCGAGCGCTTCGAGGCCGTACTGGGCGACGCTATCGAGGCCGGCCTGGTGAACGACGCCGCCATCGCCGCCAACGTCGCCCAGAGCAAGGCGCTGTGGCACCTGCGCGAAAGCATTCCACTGGCCGAGGCCGAGCTTGGCAAGTCGGTCAAGCACGACGTGTCCATCCCCATCTCGTCCATCGCCGGTTTCGTGCACAAGACCAACGCCTTGTTGCAGGCGCGCTTTCCGGGCGTGCGTCACGTGATCTTCGGCCACCTGGGCGACGGCAACCTGCACTACAACGTGGCGCATGCGCCGGGTCAGACCGAAGCCGAGCTGCTGGCGCTGCAAAACGAGATCTATGGCGTCGTGCATGACAGCGTGCACGCGCACAAGGGATCGATCAGCGCCGAACATGGCGTGGGCCAGCTCAAGCGCGACGAACTGCCGCGCTACAAGAACCCCGTCGAACTTGCGCTGATGCGCCGGATCAAGCACGCGCTGGATCCCCAGGGCCTCATGAACCCCGGCAAGGTGCTGCAGGCCTAACGCGCCAGGATCGCAGACTATGGCAACCCCTCCCGCAGCGGGCGCGAATCACCGGGTGCTGATCGTCGAGGACGATCACATCATCGCCGGCAACCTGTATAGCTTCCTGGAGGCGCGACGCTTTCTGCCCGACGTGGCGTATAGCGGCCCCGCGGCCTTGCAGCGATTGCAGGAACAACGTTTTGACGCCGTGCTGCTGGACATCGGCCTGCCCGGCATGGACGGCAACGCCGTGCTGCATGCCATGCGCACGGAACGGCGCCTGGACGTGCCGGTGCTGATGCTGACCGCGCGCGACAGCCTCGAAGACAAGCTGGCGGGTTTCTCGCATGGCGCCGACGACTACCTCACCAAGCCGTTCGCGCTGCTGGAAGTGGAAGCGCGCCTGCTGGCGCTGATTCAGCGCGCCAAAGGATCAACGGTGGACGCCGCCCGCATTTTCGGCCCGCTTCAGTTCGACGCGCGCAGCCGCGTCGTGTCGGTCAGCGGCGTGCCCGTGCACCTGACCCGCAAGGCGGGCCTCATCATCGAAGTGTTGCTGCGCGATCCGGGCCGCGTGGTGACGCGCGAAGAACTCGAATCGGTCCTGTGGGGCAACGAGCCGCCCTCGTCCGATGCGCTGCGCAGCCAGGTCCACCTGCTGCGGCGCGCGCTGGCCGACGCCGGCTTTGACGGCATCGAAACCGTGCACGGCACTGGCTGGCGCCTGATATTGCCCGGCGCCGCATCATGAGCCGCGCCGCCGCTGGCACGCTGACCCAGCGCGTCGTCTGGGCGTTGACGGGTACCGTCGCGCTCTTCGTCACGGCGCTTGCCCTCCTGGCCTACCTGACGTTCGACCAGATGGAAGACGACCTGGTCAACGACATCCTGAATACCGAGATGGACCGCCTGGTCCAGCACGCGCGCACCAGCGACGAGTTCCTGCCACGCCACGGCGCGCGGGAGCTGGGCGGATCCATGCGCGCGTGGCTCAGCGTCGACGGCCAGGCGCCCGCCGGCATGCCGCCCGAACTGCTCACGCTGGAGAACGGCCTGCATCTGATCGAGCCGGGCGCCTATACCTGGCACGTGATGGTGGCCGAAACGGGCCGGGGAACGGTGTACCTGCTGTACGACGCGACCGACAACGAAGAGCGGGTGCATGACTTTGGCCTGATCGTCCTGGGTGTGGGCGCCATCTGCGTCGTGCTCGCCTATGGCATGGCGCGTCGCGTGGCGGGGGTGGCCGTCGGGCCGCTGCTGGATCTGACGGACCGGCTGTCGACCTGGGCGCCTGGCTCGCCTGACATGGCCGTCACGCGCGACGACGAGGCCGGACGTCTCATCGAAGCCTTCAACCGCGTGCAGAACCAGGTGGACAAATCCATCGCCCGAGAACGCGAGTTTGCCGGCAACCTCAGTCATGAAGTGCGCACGCCGCTGGCGGCGATCCGGTCGGACAGCGAGCTCATGTTGCTGACGCAGGCGTTGACGCCGGATCAGCAGCAGCGACTGACGCGCGTGGTCGACAACGTGGATGACGTCATCGTCAGCCTGGAAAGCGCGCGGGCGATGGCGCGCGATCAGTTGCGCACGCCGGAGCCCGTGGACATCGGCGAATGCATGGAAGATGCCTGGCGCGGATACGCTGCCCAGGCCAAGCTGGCCGATCTGCGCTTTGATAACCAGCTTCCCACCGGCCACATGTTGGCATTGGACCGCTACGCCTTGTTGACGGTCCTGCGCAATCTGGTGCGCAACGCCATCGATCACGCCGCGCCGGCCACGCTGACTGTGTCGTTCGATGCGCAGCACGGTCTGGAATTGCGAGACGACGGCAAGGGCATTGCCGCCGGCGATCTGCCATTTCTGTTCCGCCGCTATTTCAGCGGCCGCCTGCGGGATTCAGGCGTGGCGGGGGGCGACGAGACGGCCCGAGGATTGGGCCTGGCGATCGCCAAGCGCGTCTGCGACATGCAGGGCTGGTCGCTCAGTGTCGAATCCTCTCAGACCGAAGGCCCGGGGCGCGGCACGCGCTTTCTGCTGCGTTTCGAGCCGGCTCCGTCGCTGAAGTCCGACACGGAAATTTGACGAATTTTCGACTGCAGGGCCCGTAAAGTGCGCTTGCCCGTATCGTCCGGAAATCCCGTCCATGCCATCCTCCTTGCCGCGGTCCGCAGTGCCGCCGGCGCCGCCCGCGCCGACGCCCGCGTGTTATCTGCTCACCCACGTCGCGGGCGTGACGTTGCTGCTGGCTTGCCTGGCGTGGTGGGTCCAGGCATCGGGGCTGGACATGCGCATCGCGCGCG
>DMTA01000083.1:3558-3696 GCA_003454835.1 Achromobacter sp.
TGGACATGCGCATCGCGCGCGGCCTGTTCGACCCGCTGCTCGACGACTTTCCGCTGCATGGCAGCCGCTGGCTTGAGCTGCTGGGCCACCGCCTGGTGCTGGCCTTGCCGGTCAGCGTGGGCCTTGCCGCGGTTGGCG
>DMTA01000326.1 GCA_003454835.1 Achromobacter sp.
GGCAGCGGGGCAGCGGGGCAGCGGGGCAGCGGGGCAGCGGCAGCGGGGTGGTGGCAAATCGTCTTTGGCGCATTGATTCAGATCAAGGCGGTCGGGGGCGGGCCTGATTACCATCGGCAACATGCGTGCCAAATCGATTTTCGCCGTCCCGGCCAGCCTGCCCGATGCCGACCGCCAGCAACGCCGCCATGCGCTGGTGCGTCTGTCGCTGGCCTGGCTGGCAATGATGCAGGTCATGATGTTCGCGTGGCCCGGCTATCTGCGCCACGAATCCATGCCTGCGGACGCGCTTGAAACCCTGGACTGGGCCATCGTCCTAATGAACTGGGCCAGTTTCGCGCTGACCGTGCCCGTCGTCCTGTATTCGGCATGGCCCATCTGGCGTCACGCGGGCGCCAACCTGCGGCAGGGCCGCACCGGCATGGATGTGCCGGTGGCGCTCGGCATCGTCGCCGCCTTCATCCCCAGCGTTCACGCCACGTACACCGGCCGCGGAGAAGTCTATTTCGATTCGGTCACGATGTTCGTGGCGTTCCTTTTGACTGCCCGATATCTGGAGCTTTGCGCTCGCCAATCCTTCGGCGGCGCGGGTTCCGCCGGCCGCCGCCACGCCCGCGTCGAAGACCAGCGCCTGCTGCTGGGCGCGCGCGCCGACCGGGTGGCATCGCGTTTCGTCATGGTGCAGGTCGCGCTGGCGCTGGCTGCCGCAGCGGGCTGGGCCTACATCGATCCCGCCCACAGCATCCCGGTCATGGTGGCGCTGCTGGTCATGAGCTGTCCGTGCGCCATGTCCATGGCCGTGCCCACCGCCATGGCCTCGGCGCACAGCGCGCTGGCTGCGCACCCCGACATGCCCGAAGCCTCGCTCGACGCGCTGCTTGCCGAAGCCCGGCGCAAGGCGCGTCAGAATCTCTACGGTTCGCTTGTCTGGCATCTGCTGATGACGCCGCTGGCCCTGGTTGGCTGGGTCACGCCATGGCTTGCGGCCATCACCATGCTGGTGTCATCGCTGGCCGTGGCCTACAACTCCTGGCGCCTGTGTCGCCGCGATTGGTCGGGCAGTCTGAGCGCCGGCGCGGCGTTGGGGGCCACGCCATGACCATCCTCTACCTGCTTCTGCCGCTGTCGTTGCTTTTCGTGCTGGCGATCGGCGTATCCCTGTGGTGGGCCGTCTTCAACGGCCAGTACGACGACACCGACAGCGCCGGCACAGCCATTCTGCGCGACGACGACAGCGGGGCCGCCGGCCACGGTTGATGGCCACTGTTTATTGCCGTAGTTGATTGCCGCTGTTACTTGCCCCTGTTTATTGCCGTAGTTGATTGCCGCAGCTAATTGCGACGGCTGACAGACGCCGCTGAGAGCCGCCACTGGCATCCGCGGACCTCGTCGCCGACCCTGCCTCAGCGCGTCGGCACCGCCTTTTCACGGCCAGATACCCCTAATAGCGTTGCGGTTATGCAGCGATGTCCAAGGCGTCGCAACCCGGTTGATCCAAATCAACGCCTACTCGAGTGACTAGTCCCATCATCGAAGCCTGGAAGTTCTTGTTACTTTAGGGGATGGGTGATGAACGATTGCCCCGCAATCGCAAGCAAGTCCGATACCTTCAACTACAAGGTCGTGCGGCAGTTCGCCATCATGACCGTGGTCTGGGGCATTGTCGGCATGGCTGTCGGTGTTTTTCTGGCCGCTCAGCTAATTTGGCCTCAATTGAATTTCGACACCGCATGGCTCAGCTACGGCCGCCTGCGCCCGCTGCACACCAACGCCGTGATCTTCGCCTTCGGCGGCAGCGCTCTTTTCGCGACGTCCTACTACGTCGTGCAGCGCACCTGTCAGGCGCGCCTGTTCTGCGACAAACTCGCCGCCTTCACGTTCTGGGGCTGGCAGGTCGTCATCGTCGCCGCCGCCATCACCTTGCCCATGGGCTTTACCAGCAGCAAGGAATACGCCGAACTCGAATGGCCCATCGACATCCTGATCACGCTGGTCTGGGTCGCCTACGCCATCGTGTTCTTCGGCACCATCATCAAGCGCCGGTCCAAGCACATCTACGTGGCCAACTGGTTCTTCGGCTCGTACATCCTCACTATCGCCATCCTGCACATCTTCAACAATATTGAAATGCCGGTGTCGATGTGGAAGTCCTACTCCGCCTACGCGGGCGTGCAGGACGCCATGGTGCAGTGGTGGTACGGCCACAACGCGGTGGGCTTCTTCCTGACCACCAGCTTCCTGGGCATGATGTATTACTTCGTGCCCAAGCAAGCCGGCCGTCCCATCTACTCGTACCGCCTGTCCATCGTCCACTTCTGGGCGTTGGCCTTCACGTACATGTGGGCGGGTCCGCACCACCTGCTGTACACCTCGCTGCCCGACTGGACGCAGTCGCTGGGCATGACGTTCTCGCTGATCCTGCTGGCGCCTTCCTGGGGCGGCATGATCAACGGCATCATGACCCTGCAGGGCGCCTGGTACAAGCTGCGCACCGACCCGATCCTGAAGTTCATGGTCACCGCGCTGTCCTTCTACGGCATGTCCACGTTCGAAGGCTCGATGATGTCGATCCGCACCGTGAACGCGCTGTCGCACTACACGGACTGGACCATCGGCCACGTGCACTCCGGCGCGCTGGGCTGGGTCGCCATGATTTCCTTCGGCTCGCTTTACTACCTGATCCCGCGCCTCTACGGCCGCGAAAAGATGTATAGCGTCAAGGCCATCGAACTGCACTTCTGGATCGCAACCATCGGCGTGGTGCTGTACATCGCCGCCATGTGGATCGCCGGCGTGCAGCAGGGCCTGATGTGGCGCGACACAGCGCCGGACGGCACCCTGGTCTACAGCTTCGTCGAAGAATTGAAGACGCGCGTTCCGTACTACCTGATCCGTTTGCTGGGTGGAACCCTGTTCTTGTGCGGTGTGTTCGTCATGGCCTGGAACGTATGGAAGACGGTGGTCGGCGCGACCGCGGTCAACCCCGCCATTCCGCAAGACGATCCCCATGCCGCCCGTCCGACGGTCCCCGCGACCGCCGAGCCGGCCACTGTTTGACGAGGACATCATGGCCAACAAGAATCACGGCTTCTTTTCTCATCAGACCCTCGAGAAGAACATCGGCTGGATGATCATCGCCAGCATCCTGGTGGTCTCCTTCGCAGGCCTGGTGCAAATCATCCCGCTGTTCTTTCAGCACAGCACCACCCAGCCCGTGGCGGGCGTCGAACCCTACAGCCCGCTGCGGCTGATGGGCCGCGACGTCTACATCCGCGAAGGCTGCGTCGGCTGCCACTCGCAGCAGGTGCGCGTGCTCGCCGCCGAAGTCCAGCGCTACGGTTCGTATTCCGTGGCGGCCGAATCGGTCTTCGATCACCCGTTCCTGTGGGGTTCCAAGCGCACGGGTCCCGATCTGGCGCGCGTCGGCGAGCGCAATTCCGACGACTGGCACCGCCGCCACCTGCGTAATCCGCGTGATGTCGTGCCTGAATCCAATATGCCGGCTTACCCGTGGCTGCAAAAGACAGTCATCACCGGCCAGAACGTCGAGCAGCGCATGCGTGCCCTGCGCACCCTGGGCGTGCCCTACACGGACGAGGAAATCGCCGCCGCGCCCAAGGCCATCGAAGGCAAGACTGAAGAAGACGCGCTGGTGGAGTACCTGCAAGGACTGGGCGTAGGCGTTCGCAAGGCACAGCTCGCCAAGCAGGCTGCAGAGGCCAAGAAGGCCGAAGAAGCCAAGACGTCCCAGCAGTCCTCGGCTCAGCCCGCCGCCCAAGCGGCCTCGGGAGGCTGATCATGGTTGGCTACATCAGCGCAATCGTCACCGCCATCTCGATGGCAACCTTTTTCGGCATCGTCTGGTGGGCCTGCTCGCGCGGCCGCCAGGGCGCCAATCGCGAGTCGGCCATGTTGCCGTTCGCACTGCCCGATGAGTTCGGGCAGGCACAACAAGATGGAGCGAATCGGTCATGAGCGATTTCGTCAATGGCTTCTGGGGTTATTTCATCTCGATCGTCGCCGTGGGCGGTGTGGTGTGGTGCGTGTGGCTGCTGTACACGCAGCGCCGCTGGCTCAGCGCCAAGCCGGCCAACGGCCAGGTCGAGGACACCGGCCACGTTTGGGACGGCGACCTGACCGAGCTCAACAACCCGGTCCCGACCTGGTGGACGTGGATGTATCTGCTGGCCTGCGCGTTTGCATTGGGCTACCTGTTCCTGATGCCAGGACTGGGCGAATACAAAGGCAAGCTGGGGTTCAGCAGCGCCGGGGAATTGGCGCAGCAGCAGGCCAAGATGGCCGAAGCGGTGCGTCCCATCTATGCGCGCTTCGAGACCATGACGGTGCCGCAGATTGCTCAGGATCCGGTCGCCCGCGAAATCGGTCAGCGTCTCTTCCTGAACACCTGCGCGCAGTGCCACGGCTCGGATGCGAAGGGCGCGCCCAGCTTTCCCAACCTGACCGACGGCGACTGGCTGCACGGCGGTTCGCCTGAAGCCATCATGCAGACCATCACGGCAGGCCGCCACGGCGTCATGCCGCCCTGGAAGGACTCGATCGATCCCAAGATGGCCGGCGACATCGCGCAATACGTGCGTTCGCTGTCCGATCTGGCCGCCGACCCGGTTCGCGTGTTCCGGGGCAAGCGCGAGTTCGCCAATTTCTGCGTCGCCTGTCACGGTGTCGACGGCAAGGGTAACCAGATCGTCGGCGCGCCGAATCTGACGGACGACGTCTGGCTCTACGGCAGTTCGGAAGCCAGCATCGTCAAGACCATTCTTGAAGGCCGCAGCAACCAGATGCCGGCGCACGAACACATCCTGAGTTCCGATCAGATCAAGATCCTGACTGCCTGGGTTTGGGGCCTGTCGAACAAGACCGACGCGCAGACCCAGGCGCAGAGCCAGGACCCTGCGGCAACCTCCGCGTCTGGCGCGGCCAAGCAGTAAAACGGCAGCACGTATATGGGAGGCCCAGCGGCGGCCTCCCATGCCACTAAGCACTAACAAGCACGGAGCAGCAAATGGAAGATGGGTCAACCGCAAGCGTCGGCAGTTCGCCTGGCGGTGACCCGCCGCCCTGGCGGCCGCACACGCGGCCGCCGCGTCCGGGCCAGGAGACTCTGGAACAGACACTGGCGGGGGTGCGCAGCAAGATTTATCCGCGATCCGTCAGTGGCATATTTGCCCGCTGGCGTATCGCCTTCGTCTTCATCACGCAGATCATCTTCTACGGCTTGCCTTGGCTGCAATGGAACGGACGGCAGGCCGTGTTGTTCGACCTGGGCGCGCGCAAGTTCTACCTCTTCGGCCTGGTGCTGTGGCCGCAGGACGTCGTGTACCTTGCCGTACTCCTCATCATCTCGGCATTGGCGCTGTTTCTTTTCACCGCGGTGGCTGGACGCCTGTTCTGCGGATACGCCTGTCCCCAGACCGTATACACCGAAATCTTCATGTGGATCGAGCGCAAGGTCGAAGGCGACCGCATCGCGCGAATCCGCCTGGATGAATCGCCCTGGAGCTGGCGCAAGTTCCGCCTGAAGTTCACCAAGCATTTCCTGTGGATCGCGCTGGCGTGGTGGACGGGGTCGACTTTCATCGGCTATTTCGCACCCATCCGCGAACTCGGCCACGAACTCTTCGCACTGCAGCTTGGCCCCTGGCAGTGGTTCTGGATGCTGTTCTACGGTTTCGCCACCTGGGGCAACGCGGGCTTCATGCGTGAATCGGTGTGCAAATACATGTGCCCGTACGCCCGCTTCCAGAGCGTGATGGTCGATCCGGACACCTTCGTGGTGACGTACGATAAGCGCCGAGGCGATCCGCGAGGCGGCCGCTCGCGCAAGGTCGACCACAAGGCGCAGGGGCTGGGCGACTGTGTCGACTGCAGTCTTTGCGTGCAGGTCTGCCCGACCGGCATCGACATCCGCGATGGCCTGCAGTACATGTGCATCGGCTGCGGCGCGTGCATCGACGCCTGTGATCAGGTGATGGACAAGATGCAGTACGAGCCTGGCCTCATCCGCTACACGTCCGAACACGCCATGCTGGACGGCCTGTCGACCAAGAGCGCGCGGTCGCACCTGCTGCGGCCGCGTGTGCTGGTCTACGGCGCGTTGATCCTCGTGCTGGCCATCGCATTTGTGGCGTCGCTGGTGATGCGCAATCCGCTGCGTGTTGACATCATGCGCGACCGTGGCGTGATGGGCCGCGAGGTGGCGGGAGGCATGATCGAAAACGTCTACCGCCTGCAGATCATCAACACGTCGGACACGCCGATGCGCCTGCACCTGACGGCTGAAGGGATGCCCGACCTGGCGGTGATGGCCGGCAGGCAAGAATCGGACGTGGTCGAAGTCGAAGCCGCCGCCAACAAGCTGCTGCCCATGGTTATCCGCGCCCCAGCCGGCGCGACGCCCGGCGCCCATGCCATCACGCTGCGCGCCAAGGGACAGGACGGCGAGAACCGCCAGGTCGAAACCGACGAAGCCGCCAGTTTCTACGTGCCCGAGTAGAGCCGACACTCGCCCTGCGCATTACAAGGACATTTCATGAACGCTGCACACATCACCCTCGAATCCGCCGACCCGGCCCATCCCGTCAAGCCCTGGTATCGCGAGCCCTGGCCGTGGATCCTGATGGCGGGTCCGTTCGCCGCCATGGTAGGCTGCTTCATCACGATCTACTTTGCGATGACCCAGTTTGCCAGCCAGCCCATCCAGGAGGGCGTCGTCAAGCGCGGTCTGGTCATCGAGCAGACGGCATCCGGCACGGCCGCCAGCCGGACCCCGCCGGCCGCCGGCCCCGCGGCCGCCAAACCTTGATCGGGGGAGTCCACGCATGGGATTGCGATCATTGATGTGGATCCTGTGGCCGTCGTTCATGGCGGCCGCCGCAGGAAGCGCACTGATCTTTGCCCTGATCGACCCGCTGGACGTGGCCATCTTCGGACACGTCCCTACAAGCAGAATGGGCTTCTACACGGTGTCGTTTTTTGTCTTGTGGGTGATGGCCGGCCTGTCCAGCGCGCTGACCGCGTACCTGATGCCGAAAGTCGAAGAGGACGACGATTTCTAGGGCCAGTGTTCCCAAAAAGAAAACACACCGTTCCGCCAGGTTGAACAAGCGCGGGCTGCGCGACGGGTAAAATCCTCCGGCTATGGTCAAGTTGGGGGCTCGCGTGCAGCCAGTCATTTCAGTACAAGGCTTATCCAAGCAATACGCGTCGGGATTCCAGGCGCTCAAGAATGTCAGTCTGGACATCCAGCGCGGCGAAATCTTCGCGTTGCTCGGGCCGAACGGCGCGGGCAAGACGACGCTGATCAGCATCATCTGCGGCATCGTCAATCCCACCCACGGCACGGTGCTGGCTGACGGCCACGACATCGTGTCCGATTTCCGCGCCGCCCGGTCCAAGATCGGATTGGTGCCGCAGGAGATCTCCACTGACGCCTTCGAAAGCGTCTGGAACACGGTCACCTTCAGCCGCGGCCTGTTCGGAAAGCCGGCCGATCCCGACTATATCGAAAAGGTCCTGCGCGATCTGTCGCTGTGGGACAAAAAGGACAGCCGCATCATGGCGCTGTCCGGCGGCATGAAGCGGCGCGTCATGATTGCCAAGGCGCTGTCGCACGAACCGGCCATCCTGTTCCTGGACGAGCCCACGGCGGGTGTCGACGTCGAACTGCGGCGCGGCATGTGGGAAATGGTGCGACGGCTGCGCGAAAGCGGCGTCACCATCATCCTCACCACGCACTACATCGAAGAAGCCCAGGAAATGGCGGACCGCATCGGGGTGATCCGCAAGGGCGAGATCATCCTGGTCGAGGAAAAGAATGCGCTGATGGCCAAGTTGGGCAAGCGCCAGCTTGCGTTGACGCTGAAGGCGCCGCTACCGGGCATTCCGACGGCGCTGGACGCCTACCAGCTCGAGCTTTCACCCGACGGCTACAAGCTTGTCTATACCTACGACAACGAGCGGGGCGGCGATATTTCGCGTCTGCTGCAGGACCTGAGCCGCCTGCAGATCGAGTTTGCAGACCTGAACACCTCGGAAAGCTCGCTCGAGGACATCTTTGTCAGCCTGGTGCACGGTCAATCATGAACTTCTACGCCATTCGCGCCATCTACCTTTTTGAAATGGCCCGCGCCTGGCGCACGCTGATGCAAAGCGTGCTGTCGCCGGTGATTTCGACGTCTCTCTATTTCGTCGTGTTCGGCTCGGCCATCGGTTCGCACATGGTCGAGATCGACGGCGTGAGCTACGGGGCGTTCATTGTTCCGGGCATGATCATGCTGTCGCTGCTGACGCAAAGCGTGGCCAACGCTTCGTTCGGCATCTACATGCCGCGGTTCTCGGGGACGATCTACGAGATCCATTCGGCGCCCATTTCCTACGTTGAAATCCTGGCGGGATACGTGGGGGCAGCTGCCAGCAAGTCCATCATTCTGGGCCTCATCATGCTGGCCACCGCGCGCCTGTTCGTGACTTTCGACGTGGCGCACCCCATCTGGATGCTGTCGTTCCTGGTGCTCACCGCCGTGACGTTCAGCCTGTTCGGCTTCATCATCGGGATCTGGGCCGACGGGTTTGAAAAGCTGCAGATCATTCCTCTGATGATCATCACGCCGCTGACCTTTCTGGGCGGCACGTTCTATTCGATCAACATGTTGCCGCCGTTCTGGCAGACCGTCACGCTGTTCAACCCCGTTGTTTATCTGGTCAGCGGTTTCCGCTGGGCCTTCTTCGGCGTGGCGGACGTCAGCATCGGCGTCAGTGTGGGGATGACGCTGGCCTTCCTGGTGGCGTGCCTGATCGGCGTGCGCTGGATCTTCAAGACGGGCTACCGCCTGAAGACCTGATTCGGCACCACCGCCAGCCCGCCCGCAATGCGCAAGGCGCCGCATGTCCCATTCAGGGCGTGCGGCGCCTTGCCTTTATTGGGCGGCCGTCGCAGAAGCGCGGCTGCGTGCTCGTCGATGTCTCGGCTTAGCGCGCCGGCTGCATCTTCATCAGGCGGTCGCGTAGCTGGGGATCCTGCTGCACGGCTTGGCCGATGCCGTTGAATTCCTCGACCGTCAGACCGTCCGCGCGGACCAGCTTGACCATCTTTTCGTCCGCTTCCTTCACGACCTTTTGCTTGGCGTCGTCGGTCTTGGCGGCGTCGACCTTGGGACGGTACTCGTCAACGACGCCAGAGATCTTCTGCGACGCCGCCGCGAACTTCTGAAGTTGTTGATCCGTCGGCTTCTGAACGGCGGGCGCCATGCCCGGCGGGGTTTGCGCTTGTGACTGCGTCTGCGCCGGAGCCTGAGCGGCCTGTTGAGCCAGGGCAGGGGCACCGGACAGCGCCGTCGTCAGAATGGCGGCGGATAGGAATGCATATTTGGAACGCTGCATGAAAACTCCTTGTTCCGGTTGAAAGTCCGACCATGATGACCAGCCGGGCCGCCGTGGGACAAGTTTCGCGATGTGTTTTCCTGTGTCGGCAGGCCACGAGATCTCCGGCGCGTGGCGCGGGGGCAGCCCCGGGGGACGCCGGCGCCTTGCGGTCGAAACGTTTTGCGCGGTTTCGTAGTCGCTGCTGGCCGCGATGTGTCCTTAGGTTTGTCCTTCGGAGGCGGTTGGGTCGCCTTTGCGGGCTTAGGCCGCGTACCAGAACACTGCAAAGAAATGGCAGACGGTGCCAGCCAGCACGAACAGATGCCAGATGAAATGGCTGTAGCGCCAACGGTTGTCGAACACAAAGAACACCACGCCGCCGGTGTACGCGAGTCCGCCCGCCACCAGCCACCACAGGCCGCCGGTCGGCACCAGTTCAAGCAAGGGTTTGACCGCGATGACGACGATCCAGCCCATCGCCAGATACAGGCCGGTGGATAGCGCGGGCCGGTTGAGCCGCTTGCTGGCCTTCAAGCCCACGCCCAGCAGCGCCAGGCCCCAGACCAGTCCGAACAGGGTCCAGCCCCACGGTCCGCGCAGCGCGCCCAGCGCGAACGGGGTGTAGGTGCCCGCAATGAGCAGGTAGATGGCCGAATGATCCAGTACGTTGAAGATCTGCTTGGCGCGGCAGCGGGGCAGGGCGTGATAGATGGTGGACGCGAGGTACAACAGGCACATCGAGGCCGCGAATACGGCTGCGCCGGCGATAAAGGCCGCATCGCCCTGGCGCACTGCGGCGGCGATCAGGAGCGGCGCGCCGGCCAGCGCGCCCACGGCGCCAAGCCCGTGGCTGATGCTGTTGGCGATTTCTTCGCCCAGGGACTGCGGTCGGTCGTTGGGAAACATGGGGGACCTGTTTGTGACAAGTTGTCCACCATAGGCCTTTTGGTTCGAGCGCTCAAGCGCAAGGGTCCAGTTCGGCCGGGCGATACCGGAAAGATTTGATCTGGTGCAAGGTGGGCGGGTCGAGGAGGCAGATCCAGCGGGCGGTCCGAGCCGCGCGAGCAGGGCGATTGGTTACTCTGTGATACATTTGACGCGCGAACGAGCCGCCCGGCAGAGGCGGCGCGCGATCTTCACTTTGGGCTTGCACGTCGGCTGCGCCAGGCGCATCCGTGATCGACACTCTTAAAGGAAGCACCCATGAATCCGGCACTTGGCCTCACGGTTGGAAAGTTCTCATCACGCGACAGGCATCTGTCTTGCGGAGCGGCGTAGCCGCGGCGACCGCCGCCCGGCGCTGACACCCTCGGCCCTCCCTCCGGCGGCGCGGCACACAGGAACTTCCGAACAGGCCCACTCAATGGCGCGCAGTTTCAGCAGTCTGTTTTTCAAAGCGGCAAAGAAGATCACCCGGCTACAGCGCGCGGCGATGCGTCTGGCGGCCTCCAAGCCCGCCCGCAAGCGCGCGGCCCCGGCCCGCAAGAAGGCTGCCGG
>DMTA01000327.1 GCA_003454835.1 Achromobacter sp.
GTGTGCTCTTCCGATCTGCGGCGTGCAGACGCAGGGATTGTCGGGCCGGTACACGGCCGAACAGGGCCTGTCCCGGCTGCTGGTCGGCACCGGCCTGCAGGCGGTCCCCAACGCCAACGGCGAGGGCTATCACCTGCGGCGCATCCCGCAGGACACGCCGGGCGTGTCCACGCTGGCGCCGGTGACGGTGACCGGCATGACGAACGATCCCGTCACCGAAGGCACCGGCAGCTACACCAGCCGCGTCGTCACCATCGGCAAGGGCCGCCAGACGCTGAAGGAAATTCCCCAATCGGTCACCGTCGTGACCCGCCAGCGCATGGACGATCAGAACGCCAACACGCTGGACGAGGTGCTGGCCAACAGCACCGGCATGACGCTCTACAAGAGCCCGATGGGCGGCAGCTACGTGTATTCGCGCGGCTTTCGCGTGGACAGCTACCAGTTCGACGGCGTGAACCGCGCCTTCTATTATCCCCAGGCCGACAGTTTCACCACCGAAACCGTGACGCTGGACCGCGTGGAGATCATCCGCGGCGCCACGGGCCTGCTGCAAGGCGCCGGCTCGCCCAGCGCGGCCGTCAACCTGGTGCGCAAGCGCCCGCTGGCCGAAACCCAGGTGCAGATGCTGGCCAGCGGCGGCTCGTGGAACAACTATCGCGCCGACATCGACGCCAGCGCGCCGCTGAACGAAGCCGGCACGCTGCGCGCCCGCGGCGTGGCCAGCTACAACGACCGCGAGTACTTCTACGACAGCGCGAAAAGCCGCACCGGCGTGCTGTACGGCGTGCTGAGCTATGACTTCACGCCGGACACCACCCTGACCGGCGGCGTCAGCTACGAGGAACTTCGGTCCACCCCCTTCTTCCACGGCCTGCCCCATTACAGCAACGGCGACAACATCGGCTTGAAGCGGTCAACATCGCTGGGGCAGGACTGGAACCGCTGGAACGGCAAGCAGACCACCGTCTTTGCCGAGCTGGCGCATCGCTTCAACAAGGACTGGTCGCTCAAGCTGACCGGCACGTCCACGCAGGAGTCCAACGATTCGAAGTACGCGTTCACGGAAGGCGCCGTGAATCCCGTGACCGGCCTGGGGCCCATGCTGTACGCGGGCCTGTTCGACATGTCCACGCACAACAAGGCGCTGAACCTGGACGTGGACGGCGCCTTCGAGGCGTTAGGCCGCAAGCATTCGGTGACCTTCGGCGCCAGCATCAACGAACTGACCAGCAAGAACGATTTCGCGCTGAACCGTCTGAATCGCACCGTGAACGTGTGGAACCCGGATCACCATGTGCCGGAGCCCACCGACGACTGGATGCGCGAGAACGCCTACCGCAGCGCGGCCACCATCGTAAAGATGAAGCAGACCGGCGTGTACGGCGTCGGCCGCTTCAGCCTGGCCGACCCGCTCACGCTGGTGGCGGGCGCGCGCGTGAGCTGGTACGAGAACACCAGCCGATATCGCGACGGCGGCGAGCAGTACGTCGACCCTTACAAGGACAACGGCGTCGTCACCCCCTATGGCGGCCTGATCTACGCGTTCAATCCGCAATGGTCCGGTTATGTCAGCTACGCGCAGATCTTCGAACCCCAGAACGCGGTGGACGCATCGGGCAAGGTGCTCGATCCCATCGTGGGCAAGAACTACGAGATCGGCCTGAAGGGCGAGCTGATGGATGGCCGCCTGAACACCTCCATCGCGCTCTTCCGCGTCGATCAGAAGAACCGCGCGCAAGAGGATCTGACCAGCGTGTGCGCCACGGGCGACATCTGCTACCTGGCGAGCGGCAAGGTGCGCAGCCAGGGTCTGGACGCCGAGATCAGCGGCGAAGTGGCCCCGGGCTGGCAACTGTTCGCGGGCTACACGTTCAACACGCTGAAGTTCCTGGACGACACCTCGGTCACCAACACCAACTTCGCGCGCACCGTCACGCCCAAGCACATCCTGCGTCTGTGGTCCGACTACCGGCTGCCGGGTGAACTGTCGGCATGGTCGCTGGGCGGCGGCGTGAACTACCAGACGGGCAGCTACACGGAAACGCGCTCGGTGCGGGTCTCGCAAGGGTCTTACGCGGTGTGGAATGCGCGCGTCGCGTATCAGATCAACAAGAACTGGTCGGCGGCGGTGAACGTGAACAACATCTTCGACAAGACCTACTACCAGACGATCGGCGCGCCGGGCTGGGGCAGCTTCTACGGCGATCCGCGCAACGCCACGCTGACGGTCCGCGGCACGTTCTGACGCGGGACCGGAAAGGCGCGCGGCGCGCTGGCCCCCGCCGGGGCTGTGCCGCGCGCCGCGTCACTTGAAGACGTGCAGCGTCACTTGAAGACGTGCAGCGTCACTTGAAGACGTGCAGCGTCAGCTCAAGACGTGCAGCGCGCCCAACGCCAGGATCAGCGCCGGGGGCATCACCACGACGCCCAGCCGCAGAAAGCTCAGCGCGCTGATGTGCATGCCCTCGCGGCGCACGGCCAGCAGCCACAGCAAGGTGGCGAGCGAGCCGCTCACGGACAGATTGGGACCCAGGTCGATACCGATCAGCAGCGCGGCGTTGGCCGTGCTGGACAGGTCGGCCATGCGCGCCAGCGTGCCCGCCATCAACCCGGCCGGCAGATTGTTGATGACGTTGCCCGACAGCGCGGCGCCCACGCCGCCGGCCCACAACGCCGCATCGGCCGACAGGCCGCGCATCAGGTCCGCCAGATCCTGGAGCACGCCGCTGGCGACCATGCCTTCGACCAGCACGAACAGCCCCGCGACCAGGGGCAGCACGCCCCACGCGACGCCCTTGATGAGCCGCAGTGGCCCCGACCGCGTCACCGCCAGCACCAGCGCCGCCGATACGCAGCCGGCGATCAGCGTCGGCAAGCCCAGGCGATGGCCGAGCGCCGACGTGATGAGCAGCGTCCCTGCCGTGATGGCCACGCCCAGCGCGGCCATGCGCAGCGGCCACGTCATGGGCGGCAAAGGCGGGGAAGCTTTCAGCGGCTGGCGCAAGTCATCGCGAAACACCAGCCGCAGCGTCACGTACGTGGAGCCGATGGCCAAGGCGGACGGCAGCGCAAAGTGCGCCAGCCATGGCCCCAGCGCGGGCATGCGGTCGCCGAACACCACCAGATTCGCCGGATTGGAGATCGGCAGGACGAAACTGGCCGCGTTGGCGATGAAGGCGCAGACGTACAAATACGGCAACGGCGGCGCACCGACCACGCGCGCCACCGCATACACGGCGGGTGTCAGCACGACCGCGGTTGCATCGTTGGACAGCAGCACGGTGACCACGGTGCCCACCAGAAACACCAGATCGAAGAGCCGCCGGGCGGACCCGGCGGCGTGATCGGCGGCGGCCACTGCCACCCAGTCGAAGAGGCCTGCCTGCCGGGCAACCTCCGCCACCAGCATCATGCCGATCAGGAACAGGTAGACGTCGGTGCCTTCGAGGATGGCGCTGCCCGCCTTGGCGACGGGCAGCAACCCCAGCACCACCAGCGCGACGGCGCCGGCCGTGGCCCATACGTATTCCGGCAACCGCCACGGACGAAAAAGGATGGCCATGGTGGTCGCGGCGGCAATCAACCAGATCGCGGCGTTGGATAGCGACATGCTTTCAGAAGAGGATCAAGGTAGGGAATTGGAAGCCGATGGAGCGGTCGCCCTGGCGGCCACGCGCGTTTCCGGCAACACCAGCAAGGTCATGCAAGCCAGGCCGGCAATGCCTGCCAGCGCCAGAAACGCTGCACTGTAACCCGCGTGCTGCACGATCAGGCCGGCGAGCCCGTTGCTGAGCGCCGCGCCGATACCGAACACCGTCGTGACGGCGCCCAGGCTGGCGTTGAACCGGCCGCTGCCCTGGGTCAGGTCCAGCACCATCAGGGGCAGGACAGCGCCGAAGATGCCCGCGCCGATGCCGTCGAGCAGCTGCACGCCCACCAGCCACGCGGTGTCATCCGAGAACGTGTAGAGCACGCCGCGCAACGGCAGGATGAGGCAACCGAACAGCAGCAGCGGCTTGCGCCCCCACTGGTCCGCATACCGCCCCACGGCCATCGCGGCGGGAATCATCACGAACTGCGCCGCGACGATACAGGCGGCGGTGAGCGGCGTGGCCAGCGCCGGGTTTGCCAGGGCAAGCTTCTGCCCCACCAGCGGCAGCATGGCCGCGTTGGCCAGGTGGAACAGCGCGCAGCTCAGCGCCAGCAGCACGAGCGGCCGGTTGGACAGCAACTGGCGCAGCGGCACGGGCTGCGCATGTGCGGCGGAGTTGTGGGCGGGCTCCAGCCCGCGCGCCTTGTCCAGATCGATATGGGCGGGAAGGCGCATCGTCGCGGCCAGGCTGGCCAGCGCCATCGCCGCCATCAGGTAGAACACCGCGACCGGACCCCACACATACGCCAGACCGCCCGCCAGCAGCGCCGCGAATCCGTTGCCCGCATGGTTGAACGACTCGTTGCGCGCGATGCGTTCCGTGAAGGCGTGCGCGGTGGTCAGTCCCAGGGTGATGCCCGCAATCGCGGGCGCGAACACCGATGACGCGACGCCTGCCACCGCCTGCGTCAGCGTGACCCAGACAAAGTTCGGGCTGGCCAGGACCGCCATGCACGCCACTGTCACGAGTACGGCGGCGGCGATCAGCAGCGCGCGCTTGTTCGAAGCGCGGTCCACCAGCGCCCCCGCCGGCGTCTGAGCCGCCAGCGCCGCCAGCCCGGATATCGTCATGACGAGCCCGATGCTGTCAGGGCGCCAATGATGGACGGCAAGCAGATAGATGGCGAGATAGGGGCCAAGTCCGTCCCGCACATCGGCCACGAAGAAGTTCAGCCAATCGAGAGGACGCGTTGCGGGCGATGGAGAGTGCAAGGCAGACGTGGAAAGCGTGGATGTCGATCGGTGTCGGCCTGAAATCGGCGCAAGGCCTTTGCCTCGATGTGCCGGATTCGCCGGAGCCGCGCGTCGGGCATGCGCCAGCGAGCGGATGGCGCATCTTAGATCACAACGATTCGGGCGTCAGCGACATTGCGCTACAGCGGCGCGGCGTTCAACGCCCTGTCAGTTTCACGTCCGCAATGACGCCTCATGCGCCGGCAGGTTGCGCCCCGCGCCTCACTTCGCTTGGGGGCTGACCGTACGCGCGCAGGAACGCCCTCCGCATGCGGTTGCGGTCAGCAAAGCCGGTATCGCGCGCCACGACATCCAGGGAATGCCGCCCTTCTTCCAGCATCGCGCGGGCCGCTTCCAGCCGCAGCAACTCCACCACCTTGGCGGGGGAATGCCCGGTCTCGTCACGAAACACCCGGCTGAACTGGCGGGGCGACAACCTGGCCGCATCGGCCAGTTCCTCCACCGTCAACGGGTTGCGCAGATGCTCCTTGGCGTAGACCAGCGCCCGCTGCACGCGGTCGGAGCGCGGTTCCAGTTCCAGCAAGGCGGAGAATTGCGATTGGCCGCCTGGCCTGCGGTGATAGACCACCAGCCGGCGCGCGACGTCGCGGGCCAGCGCCGCGCCGTGGTCGTCTTCGATCAGGGCAAGGGCCAGGTCGATGGCGGCCGACATGCCGGCGGAGGTCCAGATGTTGCCGTCGCGCACGAAGATGCGGTCAGGGTCGACGCGCACTTCGGGAAAGCTTTCCTGAAGGCTGCGCGCATGCGCCCAGTGGGTGGTGGCGGTGCGGCCGTTCAACAGGCCGGCCTGCGCGAGGACGAACGCGCCCGTGCAGACGCCCGCGACACGGCGCGCTTCGGTGGCGGCGCGCGCCACGTAGCGTGCCAGGCCGGGCGAGATCGGCCCTGGCATCAATTCGCCCGCCACGATCAGGGTGTCGGGCATCACGCCGAGAGCAACCGTCTCGATGCCGGCGTTCATCGTGGAGCGGATGAGGCCGCCACCTTCCGACAGGATGGTGACGCGGTAGCCGTCGCGGTCCAGGGCGATGTTGGCGAATTCGAACGCCGCCAGCGCAGCCAGGCCCATCACCTGGAAACCGTCTTCGAGAATGAGGCCGATCTGGCGCATGTTTAAAACTCGTGTCTGTAAATGACGCATATAGGCTATTTAAGCTATAGGTGTTCGTCAATGGAAAATCGCGTCCGCCTATGTAGAGCCGCGCCAATTCGCCGAATTTTGTACGACTGCCCTGTCGACCCCGGCAGGACACGAGGAAACCCAATGTCTTAAAACGACGCTTTATTGACATTTGAGACATTACAAAACTGCCTCATAGTGGCCACACCGCGATCTGAAACGAACCCAGACGCTCACCAACCAACCGAGGCACCGACATGCAACTGACTCAAAACACCCTCTTCATCACCGGCGGCACTTCCGGCATCGGCCGCGCGCTGGCCGTCGCTTTTCACGACCTGGGCAACAAGGTCATCATCGCCGGCCGCCGTCAGGCGCTGCTGGACGAGATCGCCTCGGCGCATCCGGGCATCGAAGGCATCCAGCTCGACATCTCGGACGCTCAGGACATCGACCGCGTCGCCAAGACCCTGATCGCCAAGTATCCGTCGCTGAACGTGCTGATCAACAACGCGGGCATCATGCCGTTCGATGACCCGTCGTCCCAGGTTGACGACGCGGTGTCGCAGCGGATCCTGGAAACGAACCTGCTGGGGCCGATCCGCCTTACGTCCGCCCTCATCCAGCATCTGAAGGCGCAACCGCGCGCGACGATCATCCACAACACGTCGATGCTCGCTTATGTCCCGATCGCCACCAATGCGGTGTACTCGGCATCCAAGGCGGCGCTGCATTCGTACGCGCTGTCGCAGCGGTTCATGCTGCGCGACACCAACGTCACGGTGCAGGAGATCGCACCGCCGTGGGTCGACACGGACCTCATCAAGAAGAGCGGCGATCCGCGCGCCATGCCGCTGGAAGCGTTCATCGCCGAGACGATGCAGAAGCTGGCGACCGACGTGCCGGAGGTGCTGGTCGACGCCATCCGCGATCTGCGCGACAACCCCGGCTCCAACGAGCATGCGTTCGTGAATGCGTTCAATCAAAGCCTGGTGGACAACCCCATTCCGGTCTGAAGCCTTGCGGGCCAAGCCGCGGGATTTCCCCCTACGCCCGCCCCGCCGCCACGTTCACGCTGATCGCGATGATGAACACGTTGAAGAAGAACGCGATGACGCCATGCGTCATCGCCATCCGCCGCAGCCGACGGTTGACGATCTGCACGTCCGACACCTGGAACGTCATGCCCAGCACCAGCGAGAAATACGCGAAATCCCAATAGTCGGGGTCGTCCGTGCCCGGAAAGTCCAGGCCCTTATGCATGGCGTTCAGATGACCGTAGTAACCGTGCGCATAATGCAGCGCGAAGATCATGTTCATGTAAAGCCACGACAGCACGATGGTCGCGGCGGCGGCCAGCGTGTCCACCAGGGCGCCGACGCTGCTTTGCGCATGCAGTTCGACCCACAGCGCAACCAGGACCATGCAGGACAGCGCGACGCTGCTCCACAGGACGCCGGTGCGGCCCACGTCGTGCTGACGCGCGTGCAGGCGCATGGCGGCGGCGCTGGTGCGGCCGAACACGCGCACGGTCAGGATCAGGAAGACCAGCGCCCCGGCGTCAAAGCCGAGCAGGAGGGCGAGGCTGGGCGACAGGCCGGCGGCGTATAACCCGCCCGCGACGACGAGCAGCAGGCCTGCGCACAACATCAGCCGGCGATGGGCATCGAAGAACGGCAGCGGCTCGGCATTCGACGCCGCGCCGGCGCCGGCATCGCGGGGCGTGTCTTGCTTGGCGCGGTCATCCCGGGCGCTGCGGCCCCGGGCGCTTTCATCTGAAGCGCTTTCATCTGAAGCGTTTTCGTCTGAAGCGCTTTCATCTGAAGCGTTTTCGTCTTTGAGCGGCGGCATGGCGGGCTCCTGTCCGCAGTGCGCGCCCGGGGTGAGTATCGCGCGCTGGGCTCGCACAAGTCCCCTACGCTAACTGATCCCCAGCAAACCGGCCAGCGCGCCCGCAAACAGCAGCCACAGCGGATGAATCCGCGTGACGCTGCCCAGGATCGCCACGATGGCGGCGATGGCGCCCAGCAGCCAGGTGTGCACGGACGCTTCAGTGATCAGCGACGCGCTGGCGGCCACCAGCCCCACGGTCATCGGGAAAATGCCGGCCTGGATGACGCCGCGCCACGGGCGGTCCTTGAATTTTTCCCACAGGCCCAACGCGATGATGGTGATGATCGACGACGGGCCGAATTTGGCGATGGTCGTGGCAAGCACGCCCGGCAGGCCCGCGACGTGCCACCCCACCAGCGTGACGACCATCAGATTGGGCCCCGGCGCGGCCTGGCCCAGCGCGAAGAGCGCGGAAAAGTCGGCGGCGGTCATCCAGCCGTGCACCTCCACCACCTGGCGCTGCATCTCGGGCAGGATGGTGTTGCCGCCGCCGAAAGCCAGCACGGACAGCTGGGTAAAGATCAGGACGAGCGCGATCAGTGTGTGAATCATCGACGTTGCCTCCAGACCATCAGGATGCTGAGCGGCGTCAAAACCGCCATGGTGGGCAGCAGCGGAATGCGCAGCACGGCAATCGCAATGAAACAGGCGGTGGCGACCACGCCCGCCAGCCAGTCGCGGCGCTTGATGACCGGCAGGCCGATCTTCACCGCCATCGAGATCAGCAACCCCGCCGCGGCGGCGGCCAGGCCGGCGAACAGGTGCTGGACGTCGGGATCGTTCTGGAAGCGGTCATAGACCATGCCCAGCATGATGACGATGATGGACGGCGCCAGGATCAGGCCCATCAGCGCGGCAAAGGCGCCGCGCGGACCGCGGAATTTCATGCCCAGGGCGACGGACAGGTTGATGATGTTGCCGCCCGGCAGGAACTGGCACAGGCCCAGCAGTTCGGTGAATTCGGCGCCGGTCAGCCAGCGGTGCTTTTCGACGACCATGCGCCGGGCCAGGGGTAACGCGCCGCCGAACGCGGTCAGGCCCAGCACGAGGAATCCGTAGAACAACTGGCCGCAAGTGGGGGGAGGCCGTACGCCGGCCTCGTCAAGGGGAAGTGCTGCGCTCATCTTTGTTGTGGCCGGCGCAAGGCCAGCGATGGGAGCTGGCGGGGAGATCGCGCCAGAGGTGGATAACGAACTTGCAGCGTACGCTTCGCCTTGAATAATGTCTAATATATGACAAGCTCAAAACTCATATCGAACACATATGGCAAGCGTAGATCTGCGGCTTCTGCGGTATTTCCTGGCGGTGGCCGAGGAATCCCACCTGACCAAGGCCGCGGCCCGGCTGGGCATTCGACAGCCCCCACTCAGCCAGCAGATCCGGGTGCTGGAAGCCGAGTTGGGCGTGACCCTGTTCCACCGCCTGCCGCGCGGCATGGAACTCACGGAAAGCGGCCGCGCATTGCTGGATGACGCGCGCAACATCATCGCGATGGTGGATCAGGCCGTGGACGGCGTGCGGCGCGTGTCGCAGGGCGAGGCGGGCCGCTTGACGGTGGGGTTCACGGGGTCGGCCGCATTTCATCCGTTCGTGCCGTCGGTCATCCGGCGCTTCCGCGAAAGCGCGCCGCACGTGCATCTGGTGCTGGAAGAAAGCAGCACCGGCGAGCTGCGCGAGGCCGTGGCCGAGGGGCGCATCGATGTCGCCTTCATCCGCGGCGCGCACGCGGACCCCGGCGTGCAGATGGAAACCGTGCTCGAAGAAGCGATGCTGGCGGCCTTTCCGGCCGACCATCCCGCCGTCAAGGGCCGCACGCGCAAGCGCATCGCGCTGTCGGAGCTGGCGGACGAATCGCTGATCCTGTACCGGCGTCACAGCGGCCCGGGTCTGTACGACGCGATCATTGCTGCCTGCAGCGCCGAAGGCTTCAGCCCGCGCGTCACGCAGGAAGCGCCGCGCATGCTGTCCACGCTGAGTTTTGTTGCCGNNCGGCGGCAGCGGGACGCATCGCCAGCGGTGGAGAGCCGATCGACCCGCCGATAGGCCCGCCAGCAACCCCGCCGGCAACCCCCGCCTGCCGAACGCCGGCGAAACCCGGCGCTACACTTGCCGCCACCGCATCCTGCATACACCCACGCCCCCATGCTTTCCGAATCCCCCATCGGCGTATACGACTCCGGCGTCGGCGGGCTGAGCGTCCTGCGCGCGATCCGCGACGCGCTGCCCAACGAGCCCCTGCTCTACGTCGCCGACTCCGCCCATGTGCCCTACGGGGAAAAGACCCAGGCGTTCGTCGAGCGCCGCGCCTGCGCCATCGCCGACTACTTCGTGTCGCAGGGCGCCCGCGCCATGGTGGTGGGCTGCAACACCGCCACCGCCGCCGCCATCGCGTTGCTGCGCAAGCGCCATCCCGATCTCATCATCATCGGTGTCGAACCCGCCATCAAACCCGCCGCGCACCTGACGCACACGGGGGTGGTGGGCGTCTTTGCCACAACAGGCACGCTGGCCAGCCCCAAGTTCGCCGCGCTCGTGCAGCGCGAGGCGCCCGAGGTGCGCATCCTGCTGCGCCCTTGCCCAGAGTGGGTGCAGCTGGTCGAGCAAGGCGTGGTGTCCGGCCCCGAAGCCGCGCAA
>DMTA01000328.1 GCA_003454835.1 Achromobacter sp.
CTCCGGACGCGGATCGCGGCCGGGCTTTTCGAGTTCGGCGAAGATGTCCTTGACCGTCGGCAGGCCGAAGCGCTCGTCGGTGAAGTCCGACGGCGACACGCCCTTCAGGGCTTCGCGCTGGCCGATGATCTGCTTCACTTCGGCCTTGATCTTGGCCACGATGCGTTCGACCACCGGGTAGGCTTCGGGGTGGACCGACGAGGCGTCCAGCGGATTTTCGCCATTCGGAATACGCAGGAAACCCGCTGCCTGTTCAAAGGCCTTTTCGCCAAAGCGAGGCACCTTGCGCAGGATTTCGCGCGTGGGGAATGCGCCGTTTTCGTCGCGGAAGGACACGATGTTCTTGGCCAGCAGCGAGTTCAGGCCGGACACGCGGGCCAGCAGCGCGGCCGACGCCGTGTTCACGTCCACGCCCACCGCGTTCACGCAGTCTTCGACCACGGCGTCCAGCGAGCGCGCCAGTTCGCGCTGGTTGACGTCGTGCTGGTACTGGCCCACGCCGATGGNNGAGGCCGAATACACCGAGGCGCCCGCTTCGGAAACGACGACGCGGGTGACCTTCAGGTCGGGGAAACGCTCCATCATGTCGCCCACGAGCTTTTCGCTTTCACGCGAAGCCGTGCCGTTGCCGATGGCGATCAGGTCCACGTTGTGGCGCGCCACCAGCGCAGCCAGCGTGTTGATCGTGCCTTCGCGGTCGCGGCGCGGTTCGAACGGATACACGGTGGTGGTGTCGACGACCTTGCCGGTCTTGTCGATGACGGCCACCTTGCAGCCCGTGCGGATGCCGGGATCCAGACCCAGCACGGCTTTCGGACCGGCCGGGGCGGCCAGCAGCAGGTCTTTCAGGTTGGCGGCGAACACGCGGATCGCCTCGGCTTCGCCGCTTTCGCGCAGGCGGCCGATCAGTTCGCTTTCGAATGCCGTCAGGAGTTTGACGCGCCAGGTCCAGCGGCAGACTTCGCCAAGCCAGCGCGCGCGCGGCGGGGCGTCAAGGGCGAAGAGGCCGTTGCCGAGCTTCAGGAAGTTGGCGATGCGGGCCACGCACGGATGCGGAGTCTGGGCTTCGAGGTCGGCTTCCAGGCCAAGGCGCAGCTCGAGCACGCCTTGCTGGCGGCCGCGCAGCAGCGCCAGGATGCGGTGCGAGGGCAGGGTGCGCAGCGGCTCGTTGAAGTCGAACCAGTCGCGGAAGTTGGCGCCTTCAGTTTCCTTGCCTTCGATCATCTTCGAGTACACCAGGCCGGTGGACCACAGGTGTTCGCGCATGTCGGCCAGCAGGTCGGCGTTTTCGGCGTAGCGCTCGGCCAGGATGTCGCGTGCGCCATCGAGCGCCGCCTTGGCGTCGTTGATCGAGGCTTCGGGATTCAGGTATTGCGCGGCCAGGGCTGCCGGATCGCAGGCGGGATCGGCCAGGATGGCGTCGGCCAGCGGTTCGAGGCCGGCTTCGCGGGCGATCTGGGCGCGCGTGCGGCGCTTGGGCTTGTACGGCGCGTACAGGTCTTCCAGGCGTTGCTTGGTGTCGGCCGTGGCGATTTCCTGCTGCAGCTCGGCCGTCAGCTTGCCTTGCTGCGAAATGGATTCCAGGATGGCGCCGCGGCGCTCTTCGAGCTCGCGCAGGTAGCCCAGACGGACTTCCAGGTTGCGCAGCACGGTGTCGTCCAGGCCGCCGGTCGCTTCTTTGCGGTAGCGGGCGATGAAGGGCACGGTGGCGCCGTCATCCAGCAGTTCCACCGCCGCAGCGATCTGGGAGGCGCGGGCGCCCAGCTCGGTGGCGAGCTGTGCGACGATGCGGGCGTTGTCGACGCCGGTGGCGACGTTCGTGATAGTGGAAGTTTCAGACATCTCTATACGACGGCAAAAAGGGAAAACGAGGGGCGGATTGTGCCATAAGCCGTTGTTACGGAACGTGGCGAAAGGGACCGATCCGTCCCTCTGTCAGCGGCGTTGCGGCAGGCCGCAAGCAGGAAAACGGCCCGCCAGCGGGTATCATTTGGGGCCATTCATTAGGCTGCTGTAATGCTGGACCTGGACATATCCGAATTCTTTGACGAGGACGGGCCGCTGGCCACGGCCTTGCCTGGCTACAAGCCGCGTCCCTCGCAGGTGGAGTTGTCGCAGGCCATCGGCCAGGCCATCCAGGACCGCGCCACGCTCGTGGCCGAAGCCGGCACCGGCATCGGCAAGACCTGGGCCTATCTTGTACCCGCCTTCATCCAGGGCGGCAAGGTGCTCATTTCCACCGGCACGCGCACCCTGCAGGACCAGCTTTTCGCGCGCGATCTGCCGCGCGTGCGCGCCGCGCTGGCCGCGCCCGTCACGGCTGCGCTGCTCAAGGGCCGCGGCAACTATGTGTGCCATTACCACCTTGAACGCCTGCAGGGCGACGAGCGCGCACTGAAGTCCCGCTCCGAAATCCAGCAACTGCGTCAGATCCAGGTGTTCGCAGGCATCTCCAAAACGGGCGATCGCAGCGACCTCGCGCAGGTGCCCGAAGACGCGGACATCTGGCAACGCGTCACGTCCACCCGCGAAAACTGTCTGGGCCAGGAATGCCCGCGCATCCGCGATTGCTTTGTCGTCAAGGCGCGCAGGCAGGCGCAGGAAGCCGACGTCGTCGTCGTCAACCACGCGCTCTTCATGGCCGACCTGATGTTGCGCGAAGAGGGCGTCACCGACCTGCTGCCTGAAGCCGACACCGTCATCTTCGACGAAGCGCATCAGTTGCCCGACACCGCGACGCGCTTTCTGGGCAACAGCGTATCCACGCACCAGTTGATGGACTTCGGCCGCGCGCTGGAAGTCGCGGGGCTGGCCTACGCGCGCGAAGCCGCCAAATGGAGCGACGTCAGCCGTCACATCGAAACCGCCGCGCGCGAACTGCGGCTGGTCTGTGCGCCGCTGGACAAGATGCCGGGCCGCAAGGCCACCTTCGAGGCCATCCCCAACCCCGAGGAATTCGACGAAGCGCTGCTGTCGCTGCGCGAAGCCATCGACAGCGCCACCAAGGCGCTGGGCGCGGTCGCCGAAAAGCACCCGGATCTGCTCGCGGCCGCACGCATGGGCGCGGAAATTTCGGTCAAGCTCAAGCGCTGGGCGACGCCCGGCCGCAGCAGCGGCGCGCACGACGACGAGGGCTGGGGCCGCGACGATCAGGCCCCCGTGCAAAGTCCGCTGGGCGACGGTCCGTCCACGCCCGAGGCCTTGCTGGAAGGCGCCGCGCAGGCCGAACAATGGACGGGTCCGGCCGTGCGCTGGGTCGAGCACGGCCTGCATCACGTGCGGCTGCATTCGGCGCCGCTGTCCGTGGCGCAGGCGTTCTCCAAGTTCCGCAAGCCCGGCCAGGCCTGGATCATGACCTCGGCCACGCTGTCGATCAACGGCGAATTCACGCACTTCACCAGCCAGCTCGGCCTGGACACCGCCCGCACCGGCAAGTGGGAGTCGCCGTTCGACTACCCCGAGCAGGCGCTGCTGTTCGTGCCGCGCGGCATGCCCGAACCCCAATCCCCGCAATTCCTGGACCGCTTCGTCCAGACGCTGATGCCGCTGCTGGAGGCCAGCCCGGGCGGCACGCTGGTGCTCTGTACGACGCTGCGCGCCGTGGACAAGGTCGCCAACCTGCTGGCCGATGCCTTTGACGACGCGGGACATGACTGGCCGCTGCTCAAGCAGGGCGAGGGCACCCGCCGCGATCTGCTCGACCGCTTCTGCAAGCTCAAGCATCCGGTGCTGGTCGGCAGCGCCAGCTTCTGGGAAGGCATCGACCTGCCGGGCGACGTGCTGACGCTGGTGGCGATCGACAAGCTGCCGTTCGCGCCGCCCGACGATCCCGTCATCGAGGCCCGCCTGCGCGCCTGCCGGGCGCAGGGCGGCAATCCGTTTGCCGAATACCAGTTGCCCGAAGCCGCGATCTCGCTCAAGCAGGGCGCGGGCCGGCTGATCCGCACCGAATCCGATTGGGGCGTACTGATGGTGGGCGACGCGCGGCTGGTGGAAAAGCCGTACGGCAAGCGCCTGTGGCGCGGCCTGCCGCCGTTTGCGCGCACGCGCGAGCTGGAAGAGGTGCTGGCGTTCTACCGGCGCAAGCGCGGACCGGACGACGCGTGAAACTCCGCATCAGGCCACGCGAAGACGGCGTATAAAAGCAGGCCTGTCGCCCCGACCCCTCGTCAACCAGACGAAAAAAAGCCCTTCAGAATTCTGAAGGGCTTTTCTTTTCCCATGCAGGCGGAATCAGTTGAAGGGATTCCACCAGCTTCGGTCGGCCTTCAGGCCCTGGGTCCGGAACGCGCTGTTCGGGAAGTTCTTGTCGTAAACGCGCTGCGCATCGTTCTTCAGTTCGGTCATGTTCAGTTTGTCGTACGACTGAACCATCAGGTAGAGCGCCTCTTCGGTGGCGGGGGCGCCTTCGAAGTCGGTGATGACGGTCTGCGCGCGGTTGGCGGCGGCCACGTAGGCGCCGCGCTCGTAGTAATAGCGGGCGACGTGGACTTCGTTCATGGCGATCGTGTTGACCAGCCACGCCACGCGCTTTTCGGCGTCGACGCTGTACTTGCTTTCCGGGTAGCGCTTGATCAGCTCGGTGAAGGCGTCATAGGACGCGCGCAGACCCTTGGGGTCGCGCTCGGCCGGATCCTGGCCGGTGATGTTGCTCATGAAGGCGCTGGCCGGCGTGAAGTTGATCAGGCCCTTCAGGTAGAGCGCGTAATCGGTGCCGGGGTGATTGGGGTACAGCTGCTGGAAACGGTCGATGGCAGCGAGAGCCTGCTCGTTTTCGCCGTCTTTCCAGTTGACGTAGGCCAGTTCAAGCAGCGCCTGCTGAGCGTAGACGCCGAACGGGTAGCGGCTTTCGATGGCGGTCAGGCGCTCGCGCGCTTCTTTCCAGCCGCCCGACGCCATTTCGGCCTTGGCGTCCGCGTAGAGTTGTTCTGCGCTCCAGTTGGTGGTCTTGTCGTACTTGCTGTCCGCCCCGCTGCATCCAGCGATGACGATGACGGCAAAAAGCGCGATGACCACGCGCAAAACCGACCCGCTGCGGGATGCGGGGTTCGAGGGAGCTGCAGGGTGGTGAATCACGAGAATCGTATCCTTGGTGTTAGCATGGCAGGCTGATTATATGATTTGTCTCCATGTCTGATACAGCCGCCCGCGCAGATCTTGTTTCCGACGACAGCGCCGACGAAAATCTCGACGAATCCGGCCGCGGGGAGCCGCAACTTGTAACCGTGCCGTCCGCCACGCGCGCCGACCGGCTCGACAAGGTTCTGGCCGGCCTCCTGCCCGACCATTCCCGCAATCGCCTGCAAGGCTGGATCGAATCCGGCAACGTCCTGGTCAACGGGGCGCCGGGCAAGATCCGCCAGACGGTCGGCCCCGGCGACGAGCTCACCATCTGGGTCCAGCCCGCACCCGACGCGCGGGCCTTCACGCCCGAACCCGTTGAGTTCGGCGTGGTCGCCGAAAGCCCCGACTGGATCGTCGTCAACAAACCGGCGGGGCTGGTTACCCACCCCGGCGCCGGCAACTGGAGCGGCACGTTGCTCAACGGCCTGCTGCATCGCTACCCGGAACTGGCGCAGGTTGCCCGCGCGGGCATCGTGCACCGGCTCGACAAGGACACCTCGGGCCTGATGGTCGTGGCCCGCAACGACATCGCCCAGACTCATCTCGTTCGCCAGCTTCAGGCGCGCAGCATGGGCCGCGAATACGTGGCCCTGGCGCACGGCTGGATTGCCGCCGCAGGCAAGGTCGACCGCGCCATCGGGCGCGATCCGCG
>DMTA01000449.1 GCA_003454835.1 Achromobacter sp.
CCAGCGTGCGCGCGCTGGAATCGGCCGCCGCGCAGACCGAGGGCCGCACCGCCCCCGGCGTCCCGCTGGCCCCCGCCCAGGGCGACACGCGTCTGTTCATCACCCCCGGCTACCAGTACCGCGTCGTGGACGCCCTGGTCACCAACTTCCACCTTCCCCAGTCGACCCTGCTGATGCTGGTGTCGGCGCTGGCCGGCGTCGAGCCCATCCGCCGCGCCTACGCCCACGCCGTCGCCGCGCGCTACCGCTTCTTCAGCTACGGCGACGCCATGTTCATCGAAACCCCTGCCCAATGACCGGACTCAACTTCGAACTGCTCGCCACCGACGGCGGCGCCCGCCGCGGCCGCATCACGCTGAACCACGGCGTGGTCGAGACCCCCATCTTCATGCCGGTGGGCACCTACGGCAGCGTCAAGGCGATGATGCCGCACGAGCTCAAGGAAATCGGCTCGCAGATCGTGCTGGGCAACACCTTCCACCTGTGGCTGCGTCCGGGCACGGAAATCATGGAAAAGCATGGCGGCCTGCACGGCTTCATGCAGTGGGACAAGCCCATCCTGACCGACTCGGGCGGCTTCCAGGTGTTCAGCCTGCAGGGCATGCGCAAGATCACCGAGGAAGGCGTGAAGTTCGCCTCGCCCATCGACGGCGCCCGCCTGTTCCTCACGCCCGAGGAATCGATGCGCATCCAGCGCTCGCTCAATTCCGACATCGTCATGGTGTTCGACGAGTGCACGCCCTACGAAATCGACGGCCGTCCCGCCACGGTCGAGGAAGCCGCCCGCTCCATGCGCATGTCGCTGCGCTGGGCGCGCCGCTCGCGCGACGAATTCGATCGCCTGGGCAATCCGAACGCGCTGTTCGGCATCGTGCAGGGCGGCATGTACGAGTCGCTGCGCGACGAATCCCTGGCCGGGCTGCAGGACATCGGTTTCCACGGTTACGCGATCGGCGGGCTGTCGGTCGGCGAGCCCAAGGAAGACATGATGCGCATTCTGGCGCACGTCACGCCCAAGCTGCCCGTCCAGGCGCCGCGGTACCTGATGGGCGTCGGCACGCCGGAAGACCTGGTCGAAGGCGTGAGCCGCGGCGTCGACATGTTCGACTGCGTCATGCCCACCCGCAACGCCCGCAACGGCTGGCTGTTCACGCGCTTTGGCGACGTGAAGATCCGCAACGCCAAATACCGCGACGACACCCGCCCGCTGGACCCCAGCTGCAGCTGCCACACCTGCGGCAATTTCTCGCGCGCCTACCTGCACCACCTGCAGCGCGCCAACGAAATCACCGGCGCGCGCCTGAACACACTGCACAACCTGCACTTCTATCTGACTATCATGAAGGAAATGCGCGAGGCCATTGCGGAAGGCCGTTTTGATGCCTGGCGCGCCCAATTTGCCGCGGACCGCGCCCGCGGCATCGAGTAGCCGGCTAAAAAAGCCCCGCAAGGGGCTTTTGCCGGCAGGTTTCGCCCCCATTTGACCGGGCAGGCCGCCGCTGCAAGCGGAAGCCGCCTTGGCGCCTGGGATGACATCCTGGTTAAAGGCTGGCGATAACCTCTATACAATAGTCGGCTTGCCCTATCCATGGCTCGCGCGGGGATGGGCGCATTAAAAACATAGCGATAAACCCAAACAGACTCAAACGCAGGAGAATTCAATGTCCGTTATCGATACCGCCAGCCTCGTCGTGGCCCAGGCCGCCGCCCCCGAAGGCAATGCGCTGATGGGCATGCTGCCCATCATCCTGATGTTCGTGATCCTCTACTTCCTGATGATCCGTCCGCAGATGAAGCGCCAGAAGGAACACCGCAACCTGATCGCGGCCCTGGCCAAGGGCGACGAAGTCGTCACCGCTGGCGGCATGCTCGGCAAGGTCACCAAGGTCAACGACAGCTACGTCACCGTCGAAGTCTCCGAACTGGCCGACAAGCCCGTCGAAGTCATCATGCAGAAGTCGTCGGTCTCGACCGTTCTGCCCAAGGGAACCATCAAGGCCCTGTAAGCGTCCCAGAAGAGCCCCAACGGGGCTCTTGTCCTTGAAGGCGCCTACCGCCGCCCGACGCGCTCACCCGCTCGGGCGGCCCTTTCATCTCTTTAAATGAAGTAGCCGGCAATGAACCGCTATCCCCTCTGGAAGTACATTACGGTCCTGGTCGCGGTCCTCATTGGCCTGCTGTACACGCTTCCCAATTTCTACGGCGAATCCCCCGCCGTTCAGGTGTCCAGCGCCAAGGCCACGGTCAAGGTCGACACGGCCGTGCTGGCCCGCGTGGAACAGATCCTGGCCGACGCCAAGATCCCCAACGAAGGCGCCTATTTCGAATTGAACGGCACGCTCGGCACCGTGCGCGCCCGCTTCCCGTCGACCGACGTGCAGCTGCAGGCCCGCGACCTGATCGAAAGGTCGCTCAACACCGTGCCCGGCGACCCGCAATACACCGTGGCGCTGAACCTGCTGCCCGCCTCGCCGCCCTGGATGCGCGCACTGGGCTGGTTCGCGCCCAAGCCCATGTATCTGGGCCTGGATCTGCGCGGCGGCGTGCACTTCCTGCTGCAGGTCGACATGCAGGGCGCCCTGACCGCCCGCTACGACTCGCTGTCCGCCGACGTGCGCTCGGTGCTGCGCGACCAGAAGATCCCCGTGGCCGGCGTTGAACGCTCGGGCATGAGCATCGCCGCCACCTTCGCCAACGCCGACGACCGCGACCGCGCCATCTCGACGCTGCGTTCGCGCCTGCCGGACCTGGAATTCACGGAACGCGAAGAAGGCGGCAAGCAGTTGCTGCTGGCCGCCCTGAACCCCGCCGCCGTCACCCGCGTGCAGGATTCCGCGCTCAAGCAGAACATCAACACGCTGCACAACCGTATCAACGAACTGGGCGTGGCCGAACCGGTCATCCAGCAACAGGGTTCGGACCGCATCGTGGTGCAACTGCCCGGCGTGCAGGACGTGGCCAAGGCCAAGGAACTGCTCGGCCGCACCGCCACGCTGGAAATCCGCATGGTCGACGACTCCCCCGCCGCGCAGTCCGCGCTGCTGGGCGGCAGCGTCCCGTTCGGTCTTGAACGCTACAACGACCGCGACGGCCGTCCCATCCTGGTCCGCCGCCAGGTCATCCTGACCGGCGAAAACCTGCAGGACGCCCAACCCGGCCGCGATTCGCAGACCCAGCAGGCCGCCGTCCACCTGACGCTGGATTCCAAGGGCGCCCGCATCTTCCGCGACGTCACCCGCGACAACATCAACAAGCGCATGGCCATCCTGCTGTTCGAAAACGGCAAGGGCGAAGTGGTCACCGCGCCGGTCATCCGCGGCGAAATCGCGGGCGGCCAGGTGCAGATCTCGGGCAGCATGTCGTCCGAAGAGGCCGCCGACACCGCGCTGCTGCTGCGCGCCGGCGCGCTGGCCGCACCGATGTCCATCATCGAGGAACGCACCATCGGCCCGAGCCTGGGCGCCGACAACATCTCGAAGGGCTTCTATTCGACGCTGTACGGCTTCCTGGCCATCGCCGCGTTCATCATCATCTACTACCACCTGTTCGGCGTGTTCTCCACGATCGGCCTGACGCTCAACGTGCTGCTGCTGCTGGCTCTCTTGTCCATGCTGCAGGCCACGCTGACGCTGCCGGGTATCGCGGCTATCGCGCTGACGCTGGGCATGGCGATCGACTCGAACGTGCTGATCAACGAGCGCATACGCGAAGAGCTACGCGCCGGGGCCACGCCCCAGCAGGCCATCCATCACGGCTTCGAACGCGCGTGGGGCACCATTCTTGACTCGAACCTCACCACGCTGATCGTCGGCCTGGCGCTGCTGGCCTTCGGTTCGGGCCCGATCCGGGGCTTCGCGGTGGTTCACTGCCTGGGCATCCTGACCTCGATGTTCTCGTCTGTCGTGGGCGTGCGCGCGCTGGCCAACCTGTACTACGGCCGCAAGAAGAAGCTCACCTCGATCTCCATCGGCGAAGTCTGGAAGCCGAAGGCAAACTGAAAATAGGGCGGACGGCCCGGGCCGTCCGCCACAGAAAAGAACCGAAGGCGAAAAATGGAATTTTTCCGGATTCACCGCACCATCCCGTTCATGCGCCATGCCCTGGTGCTGAACATCATCAGTCTCGTCACCTTCGTGCTGGCGGTCTTCTTCATCGTCACGCGCGGCTTTCACCTGTCGATCGAATTCACCGGCGGCACGGTCATGGAAGTCAACTACGCCCAGACGGCGCAGCTTGAAAACGTGCGCGGCGTGGTCTCCAAGCTGGGCTACACCGACTTCCAGGTCCAGAACTTCGGCACCTCGCACGACGTCATGATCCGCCTGCCCCTGCAGGAAGGCCAGACGTCCGCCACCCAAAGCGAAACCGTCATGGCCGCATTGAAGGCCGCGGATTCTGGCGTGGAACTGCGCCGCGTCGAGTTCGTGGGTCCGCAGGTGGGCCAGGAACTGCTGCACAACGGCCTCATGGCGCTGCTGGTCGTCGTGATCGGCATCATGGTCTACCTGGGCTTCCGCTTCGAATGGAAGTTCGCCGTGGCCGGCGTGATCGCCAACCTGCACGACGTGGTCATCATCCTGGGCTTCTTCGCGTTCTTCCAGTGGGAGTTCTCGCTGGCGGTACTGGCCGGCGTCCTGGCGGTGCTCGGCTACTCCGTGAACGAATCCGTGGTCATCATGGACCGGATCCGCGAGAACTTCCGCAAGTACCGCAAGGCGGACGTGCACGAAGTCATCAACAGCGCCATCACGCAGACCATCTCGCGGACCATCATCACCCACGGTTCGACCCAGATGATGGTGCTGGCCATGCTGTTCTTCGGCGGCCCCACCCTGCACTACTTCGCCATGGCCCTGACCATCGGCATCTGGTTCGGCATCTACTCGTCGGTGTTCGTCGCCGCCGCGCTGGCCATGTGGATGGGCGTCAAGCGCGAAGACCTGATCAAGCCGGTCAAGAAGGAAGGCGAGGAAGGCGAAGTCGCCTGATTGCCAGCCTGCTGACATGCAAAACCCGTCGCTTGCGACGGGTTTTTCTTTTTGGGTGCGGCAATTTGCGGTTCGCACGAATAGCCCGCTTCAGTGACCCCGGTTAGTTTGTCCGATTCCCCGCAAGAGCGGTTGATATATATATCCGAACAGGTATATTCATGTGGACGAACAAACCCAAGCTGCTTTTCTGGGAGGGATCTTCCAGAAAGGATTTCAAGACATTTCCGGTGCCCGTGCAAAAGCGCATGGGAATGTCGCTGTATACCCTGCAATGCGGCTGTTGGCCTGATGCCGCAAAGGCCATGAAAGGACTAGGATCCGGCGTGTATGAACTGGCCGACACCGAGCGAGGCAATGCTTACCGCACCGCTTATGCAATGAAAATCGACACAGCAATCCATGTCCTTCACGCATTTCAGAAAAAATCCAGATCCGGCATCAGCACACCGCAAAGCGACCTCGATCTCATTTCACGCCGGCTCAAGCGGGCAATGGCTCGCCAAAACCTGGCCCGGAGCGCTCCATGACACGTCACCACAATTCCGGCACGCAAAACGTGCTCTACGACCTCGGCTTTGACGACGCAGCGGAGCTCACCGCCAAGGTCCAATTGGCCATCCGATTCAACGACTTGATCGACGAACGCGGCTTGAACCAGCGGGAGGTCGCCGCGCTGACAGGGATCACGCAGCCCAAGGTGTCTCAGATCCGGAGGTACAAGCTTCAGAACATCTCTCTGGAACGGGTCATGCAGGCGCTGGTTGCGCTGGACCAGCGCGTCGAAATCCGGGTGCGCAAGGCACGTCGGCCAGAGGCGGCCGGCATCTCCGTCGCTGCGTGACGTTCGCGCTTATCAGATCTATTTCTCCGCGATCCACGCGTACAGACGCGCGCGCATTCGTTACCATGCCCCTCATGAAACTCTCCATCGACCACATCGTCATCGCCGCAGCGGACCTCGCCAGCGGCACCGAATATGTTGCCGGCCTGCTCGGCATCGCGCCGCAGGGCGGCGGGGCGCATCCGCGCATGGGCACCCATAACCGGGTGCTGGGCATGGCGGACGGCGTGTACCTGGAAGTCATTGCCATCGATCCCGACGCGCCGGCGCCTGATCGCCCCCGCTGGTTCGGGCTGGACCAGGGCGACGTGCGCGCGCGCATCGAACACGGGCCATTCCTGGCCCATTGGGCCGCGCGCGTGGAAGCGCCGCTGGACCTG
>DMTA01000447.1 GCA_003454835.1 Achromobacter sp.
GCGCCCGTGCGATGACGGGTGCGTCGACCATCTTGCCATCCAGCATGAACGTGCCCGCGGCCGTGTCGCGATGCGCGGCGATGACGCGCCGCGCCCAGTCGAGTTCCTGCTGGGCCGGCACGAAAGCGGCGTGGATGATGGGGACTTGCGTGGGATGGATGCACAGCATGCCGCCAAAGCCCATCTGCTGCGCACGGCCGGCTGCCGCGGCCAGCCCGGCCTGATCCTGCACACCGGGAAAGACACCGTCCAGCGCAGGCGCCAGGCCCGCGGCACGGGTATGCAGCAGCACCTGCACCCGGGCGTGGTCCAGCACGGTTTCCGCACCCGGCGTGTCGGGCGTCAGGCCCAGGTCCAGACCGTAATCCAGGCTGCCGAACGCCAAACGCGCAACGCCGGGCGTGGCGGCGATCTCGCCGGCATTGAGAATGCCCTGCGCGGTTTCAAGAATGGGAATCACGGGACAGCCGGTCTGGGCAGCGTGCCGCACCTGCATCATGCTTTCGGCCTTGGGCAGCAGGATGCCCGCCACGCCGGCCCTGCCGCGGCAGGCCTTCAGATCGTCGTCGTGCCAGGAGGTGGAGGCATCGTTGATGCGCACCCATAGCCGGGCCTCGCGATTCATGCCCAGGAAATCGCACAGGGCTTCGCGGGCCGACGCCTTGGCCAGATGCTCCACGGCGTCTTCCAGGTCGACGATGACGGCGTCCGCGCCCGCAGCCAGCGCTTTGGGGATGCGTTCGGGCCGCGAGGCCGGCACAAACAGGGCGCTACGAACGACGGGATGCGTCACACGACCTCCGAGGCATGGAACTGCGCCACCTGATCCGGCGCGTATCCCAGAGATGCTAGCACCGCATCGGTGTTTTGGCCCACTGCGGGCACCGCGCCCATGTGCGCCGTGAATGCGTTGCTGGTGGCGGGCGGCAGCAGCGCCGGCAGCATGCCGGCGGGGCTATCGACCTCGCTCCAGCGCTGGCGCGCCTGCAATTGCGGATGCGCCCACACGCCGGCCATGTCGTTGACGCGCGCATTGGCGATCTGCGCGTCTTCCAGGCGTTGCGTCACCTGCTCGATGGACAGGTCGGCAAACGCCGCCACGATAAGCGCGCGCAGCGCGTCGCGGTTGGCGGTGCGCAGCGAATTGGAGATGAAACGCGGGTCTTCGGCCAGCTCGGCCTGTCGCAGCACCTGCGCGCAGAAGACGCGCCATTCGCGTTCGTTCTGCAGGCCCAGCATGATGGTCGAGCCGCCGCCCACCGGGAATGGGCCGTACGGATAGATGGACGCATGCGCCGCACCCGCGCGCACGGGCGGCGCCGCACCGTCGAAGGCGTAGTACATCGGAAAGCCCATCCACTCGACCATGCTCTCCAGCATGGACACGTCCAGGCGGCTGCCTACGCCCGTGCGCTGGCGCAGCAGCAGCGCGTTCAGGATGGCCGAATAGGCGTACATGCCGGCGGCGATGTCCGCGATGGAACACCCGGCCTTGACCGGATCGTCCTTCGTGCCGGTGACCGACAGGAAGCCGCTTTCGCTCTGGATGAGCAGGTCGTAGGCCTTCTTGTCCTGGTAGGGACCGCCCTCGCCATAGCCCGAGATGTCGCAGACGATCAGGCGCGGGTATTTCTGGTGCAGGGCTTCGAACGACAGGCCCAGGCGCGCTGCGGCGCCGGGCGCCAGGTTCTGCACCAGCACGTCGGCCGATTCCAGCAGACGGTCCATGATGCCGCCGGCTTCGTCGCGCTTCAGGTCCAGCGTCAGGCTTTCCTTGGAGCGGTTGGTCCAGACGAAGTGCGAGGACAGGCCCCGCACGCGCTCGTCGTAGCCGCGGGCGAAGTCGCCGGTCCCGGGGCGTTCGATCTTGATGACGCGCGCGCCCATGTCCGCCAGCTGGCGGGTGCAGAAAGGTGCGGCGATGGCGTGTTCCAGGCTGACGACGGTGATGCCGTCCAGCGGGCGGGAGGCCTGCATGTTCATTCGGTGAACCTCAATTCGGCTTGGTGGGCCAGCGTGCCGTCCTGCTCGGCCCAGAGCTGGGCGACGCCCGGCTCGGACAGGCGGCCGGCGACCTGGAAGGGCGTGGGGGAAATCAGCGGACGCAGGCCGCGGTAGGCAAGATGCGTGAGACGGGCCTTGGGATGCGCCCGCACGAAGGCGGCGACCATCTCGGTGGCGATGAGCGGGCCGTGGACGACCAGGCCGGGATAGCCTTCGACGCCGGTGACGTAGGGATGGTCGTAATGGATGCGGTGGCCATTGAACGTGACGGCCGAATAGCGGAACAGCAGCACCGACGTGGGGTCGACGGTGTCGCGCCACTCGGCCTGCGGCGCCGGCTCGCTGCCCGTGAGCTTGGGCGGCGTGGGCTGGCGGTACACGATGTCCTGCTCTTCCAGGATGGCGACTTCGCCCGACTGCCGATATTCATGCTGCACCGTCACGAACAGCAGGGAGCCGGTGCGGCCGGTCTTTTCCTTGACCTCCGCCACGGTGGACACGCGCTCGGCGGGCACGCCGACCTTGAGCGGCTGGCGGAATTCGACCCGGCCGCCTGCCCACATGCGGTTGCGGTCCTGCGCGGGCGGCAGGAAACCGCCGCGTGACGGGTGCCCATCCGTCCCCAATCCGTCCATGCCGACCGTGGAAATGAAGAATGCCCATTGCCACAGCGGCGGCAGGTCGTCGCCCTCGGCCGGCACCGGACCGCCCAGCGTGGCGGCGATACGCGCGGCGTGGCCGGGATCCATGGCGTCCGCCTTGCGCTCGCCGCTGCCGATCCACGCGGCCGGATCTGTAGATGTCATGCCGAGTTCCTCTGATGGTGTTTTTACAGCCTGAAGAATGCCCGCAAGCCGACGGGCATGTGAATTCGTTTTTCCTCAAGGCGGGGTTTGCTGCGCCTGAATCGGCCATCCGCGCCGGCGCCGGCCGCCGTAATATATGGCCCATGCACTTCGACCTTGCCGACCTCCGACTGTTCATCCACATCGCCGAATCCCCCAGCCTGACGCAGGCGGCCAAGCGGGCGCATCTGTCCCTGGCTGCGGTCAGCGTGCGGATCAAGGCGCTTGAAAACCAGCTCAACACCCGACTGCTCTACCGCGACAGCCGCGGCGTGGAAATCACGCCTGCCGGGCAGAAACTGCTGCAGCACGCGCGCGTCATCATGCGGCAGGTGGATCACCTGAAGCACGACTTCCAGGAGCAGGCGGATGGCGACGCCGGACATATCCGGATCTTTGCCAACACCACCGCCGTCACGGAATTCATGCCGGACATCCTGGCGCAATTCCTGTCCGGGCACCCGGGCGTCACGGTGGATCTGCAGGAACGCCTGACGCGCGACATCGTGCGCGGCGTGCTGGACGGCACCACNNCACTTCAGCACCGACCGCCTGGTGCTGGTGGTGCCCAACGGCCATCCGCTGCAGGATCAGGACAAGGTCAAGCTGGCGGACGCCGTGCGCTATCCGTTCATCACCATGCACGAAGGCTCCACGCTGGTGGCCTTTCTGCGCGACCAGCTGGAACGCGTCGGCCAGCGCCTGCCGCAGCGCATCCAGCTATACAGCTTCGACTCGATCTGCCGCATGGTGCAGGCGGGCGTGGGCGTCGGCGTCATTCCCGACTCGGCCGCGCGCCGCTACGGCGGGGACACCAAGTTGCGTGTCGTCGAACTGGACGAGCCGTGGGTGGTGCGCGAGCGCAAACTGCTGGTGCGCGATATCGACGCCCTGCCCGGATGCGCGCGCGAGCTCATCGACCAGATCCAGACGCCGCAAGAATCCTGACGTTGCGCCGCGTCATTTTCCGGTGAACGCCGGCGGGCGCTTTTCCGCGAAGGCGCGCATGCCTTCCAGGTAATCGTCGGTGTAGCCCAATTCGCGCTGCAGGCTGCATTCCAGATCGAACTGCTGCGCCAGCGTGTTGCCGCTGGACGCCTGCAACGCCGCCTTGGTGGCCGCGTAGGCGCGCGTGGGGCCGGCGGCCAGCGTGTCAGTCACCTGCGCCACCGTGGCCGCCAGCGCCG
>DMTA01000448.1 GCA_003454835.1 Achromobacter sp.
CGTGATGCGGCGGCCGGTATCGGGCTCTTCCGGCGTTTCCGAGACGAAGGACTGGGCGACGCCGCAGCGCGAACAGCGCGGCGCATGCAGGCTGCCGTGCAGATGCGTGACGTTGCGGCTGCCCGCGCGCTCGTGCAGGTCGTCCACGTTCTGCGTGATGACGGACAGCACGGGAACATGGCGGGCGAGCATGGCGATGGCGTGGTGCGCGGCGTTGGGCGAAGCGCGCAAGACCTGCGCGCGCCGCCATTCGTACCAGCCCCAGACGACGTCGGGGTGCTCCTGAAAAGCTTCGGGCGTGGCCAGCGCTTGCGCGTCAAAGCGCGACCAGAGTCCGGTCAGGGCATCGCGGAACGTGGCGATGCCGCTTTCCGCAGAGACCCCTGCGCCCGTGAAGACGACGACGCGGCGCGCGTCGCGCAGCGCCTGCGCCAGCGCGGGCGGAATATCGTGATGCGTGTTTTTCATTTCCAACCTTGCAGACAGTTCGATACGCTGCACGCGCCGGCAAGGGGCTGTCAAGCGAGGTTGCGCGGCTGAAGCTCGATGGGATATCGGCTGACGCGTGCGTCGCCGTCCTGAATCGTGGATACTCTTTTTTCATTCTGGGATTTCATCCCGCCTGGAGACCTGCAATGCCTGAATCGAACACCGGCCTGGAACGGCTGCGCCGCTTTATCGCCACCGCGACGCGGCTGGCCACGCCGACGGCGCTGGACCAAAGCGCTGAACTTGAGGCGGCATTCTCGGACCTGGTGAGCCACGACGATTGGCTGCCCGAAGCCTGTACCGCCCCGCACCCGCAGTTCTATCAGCAGTACCTGCTGCATTGCGATCCGCTGGAGCGCTTTTCGCTGGTGAGCTTCGTCTGGGGACCTGGCCAGTCGACGCCCGTGCACGATCACGAGGTCTGGGGCTATGTGGGCATGCTGCGCGGCTCGGAGATCAATCAGCGGTTCACGCGGGGCGTTGACGGGCGCCTGGCCCAGGCGGGTGAAGCCACCACACTGCGGCCCGGCGACGTGGAACGCCTGTCGCCGGCCGAAGGCGATATCCATCAGGTGTCCAACGCTTATCCCGACCGCGTCTCCATCAGCGTGCATCTGTACGGCGGCAATATCGGCGCCGTATCGCGCCACGTCTATGACCCAGCCACCGGCGTGGCCAAGCCGTTCGTGTCGGGCTATTCGTCGCCCAGCCTGCCCAATCTGTGGGACCGGTCTGCCGCTGTCCGCGCCACGCTGGCGTAGCGCGGGGCATTGCGGCAAATCCGCTGTTCCCGTAGCGAGTCTCGTGCTATGTTCCCGTCCTAAATATTAGGAAAAATCACGAATGGACAAGACGCTGCTCAAAGGGCTGATGGTGCTGGAAGCGGTGACCGATGTGGACAATCCGCCGCGCACCATCGACGCGCTGGCCGCGCGCGTGGGCCTGACCCGCAGCAATACGCATCGCACCCTGCAGACGCTGATTCACGCCGGCTACGTCATCAAGGACGACGACGGCGGCGGTTACCGCGGCGCGGTGCGCCTGTTTGAACTGGCGGCGAGGCAGTTGGCGCAGCTGGACGTGCGCAAGCTGGCCGCGCCCTACATGCGCACGCTGGCGGACCAGACCGGCGAGACCGTGCATCTGTCGGTGCTGGACGGCTTTGACGTGGTGTACGTGGACAAGATCGACAGCCCGCAGCCCATTCGCGCGTACTCCATGGTGGGCGGTCGCGCGCCCGCCTACGCGGTGGCGACCGGCAAGGCGCTGTTGGCCTACCAGGCCGAAGGCTATGTCGAACGCTACGCGGAGCAGATGGTGCGGCACACGCCGTCCACCATCGTGTCCATGCCGCTCTTGAAAGACGAACTGCGTAGAATCGCGCGTGCCGGCTACGCGATCAATCGCGGCGAATGGCGTGAAGGGGTGGGCGGGCTGGCCGTGACCGTGTTCAACAGCCTGGACCAGCCCGTGGCCGCGGTCGGCATCTCCGGGCCGCTGGATCGCCTGAGCGCCGCTAGGATGAAGCAGCTTGCGCCGGATGTGGCGGCCTGTGCGCAGTCCATTTCTCAGGGGATGGGATATCGCCGGGGATTTTTGGATCAGTAGCCGGCGCGGCGCGCAGCGCGGCCGCGATCCGCTCGGCCTGATCGCGCGCCAGCCGGGCATTCACGTCCATGGATGTGGTCCAGAAGTACGTGCCGCCTGCCAGGCTGCCCAGCACCGAGACGCCCGCCACGATCTGGCCGCTGGTGTTCTTCAGGCAACCGGTGCCGTAGTCCAGCGCCAGTCCGCCATGCGGATCGGGCTGCGCGTGACCGTCGCGCAACAACTGGGACACGAGCGGATCGTCGGTGCGCTGCGCGTCCACGGAAAAGCTGGTGGCATTGATCAGATGTTGGCTTGCGTGTTCGACCTGGCCACTTGCCGTGCGCAGCCGGGTGCGGAACAGGCCGGTGGCCGGATCGTGATCGCAGCCGGCAAAGCCCGCAGTGACGCGGAGCTGGTTGGTGTCGAACAATGCCTGCAACTTCATGGCGTTGCGCATCGGGAAGGTCGCGCGCCGGGCCATCCACAGCGATCGCCATTGCGACTGAAAGCGGCGCCGTTCGGTGTCCGGCAGCAGATGCCAGATCCGGTCCACCGCCGCATTGGTGGCGGCAGCCACCGCCTGCCACGGGCGCGGCGCCGCGGACGACCGGCGGATTTCATCGTCCAGCGCGGCGCGTGCGTCGCCCTCCATGCCCAGCACATCGTCGTCGTCCAGCGAACCCTGCAGTGATTGGACCTCGTCACGCAAGGCTTGCCAGACGATATCCAGCGTCAGTGTGCCGCCATGCCGGGCCGCCAGCCGGAGGGCGCCGTCGCGGCTCAGGTGTTGCAGCGTGTCGGGCGAGCGGTTGTGCGGACTGCGCACTGACGGCAGCCGCCCGTTGCGCGAGACGCACAGAATAGGACCGCGATGCCCGGCCTGCTGCAGCGCGGCCACGGCGTCCACCGCGCTCAGGCTGGTGCCGATGACGCATACGGACGCATCGGGCGCAATGGCCTGCGCCAGCGCCGACACCGGATACGGGCTGTTGAAGTAGCCCGCCATACCTTCCAGCGCGGGAAACGCCTGCGAAGGCAGGTTGCCGTTGCACAGCACGACATGGCGCGCGTCGAGCGGCACACCGTGATGCGGCTGGACGAGCACGCGACCATCAGCCTTCGGGACCACGCGGTGCACGCGGCTGCGCCCATGCACAAGCGACACGCCCAGCGCGTCGGCAAGCCGCCGGCAGCGTTCGTACACCGCGCGCATATAGGCGCCAAACAGCGGACGCGGCAGGAAGTCGGCGGGATCGATGGCGGTGACGCCGTAGCCTTGCAGCCAACTCGCGTCCTGTTCGCGCAGCCAATCGACGAAGTCCAGCCGATGATCGGCGCGCGCGGACATGTTGCCTGCGGGAATGTTGAGCAGGTTGCTGCGCAGGTCGTCCTGGTACGCGCCGCCGGGACCGGGATCAGCATGCGGCTCGAAAAGATGAATCGTCGGCGGGCGTGAGCCCGGCGCGGCCTGCAGCGCCAGCAGGAACTGATACAGGAAGCTGACGCCGACCGAGCCGCCGCCGACGATGGCAAGGTCCGCTGCGGCCGGCTGGGCCAATTCCGGGGCGTGCGTCATTTCGCCGCCGACAGACGCACCACGTCGGCCCAGCGCGCGACTTCCTGCTTGAGCATCCGGCTGGTGTCGGCGGGTGAGGTCGCGATGGCATCGGCGCCCAGCTTCAGCGCGGCCTGCTGCACGGATTCCATCGACGCAGCCTTTTGCATGCCATTCGACAGCTTGTCCACGACGGCGGGCGGTGTGCCCGCCGGCGCGAGCAGCGCGTACGTGGTGGCGACCGAGTAGTCCTTCACGCCCTGTTCCGCCAACGTCGGCAGGTCGGGCAGTGCGGTGGCGCGCTTGGCCGTCGTGACGCCCAGCAGCCGGATCTTGCCGCTGGCGACCTGCGGCAGCAGCGCAGGCAGCGTTTCGATGACCATGTCGATCTGGCCGCCCAGAAGATCGGTGATGGCAGGACCGCTGCCGCGATAAGGCACGTGCATGAGCCGCGTGCCGGTGACCGCCTGGAAGAGCTCGCCGGCCATGTGTTGCGAGGTGCCGGGTCCGGCCGACCCGAAGGTGATCGTCCCGGGTTTGCTCTTGGCCAGCGCGATCAGCTCCTGTACGTTCTTGGCCGGGATCTTGCTGCTGTTCACCGCCACCGCCATCGGCATGCTGGTGGCCATGGACACGCCGACAAACGCCGTGCCGAAGTCATAGCCCGGCTTGTCGGGCATGGCGGCGTGGATGGCGTGGCTACCTACCGCGCCCATCAGCAGGGTGTAGCCGTCGCCCGCGGACTTGGCGACGAATTCCGCGCCGATCTCGCCGCCCGCGCCGGCCTTGTTCTCCACGACCACGCTCTGGCCCAGGAAGTCTCCCAGGTGCTGCGCATAGATGCGCGCGGCGGCATCGGTTGCGCCGCCCGGCGGAAACGGCACCACCATGCGGACGGGTTTGGTCGGCCAGTTGTCGGCCGATGCGGGGTTGGCCGACAGCGCCAGCACCGCGCTGGCCAGGGCAATACGCCACGACAGTCTCATGCAAGTCTCCTCGGTGGATGGGCCAGCATGCGACGGGCGGTGCGCGATTGCGGGGTGCCGGCGACGCTGCAGTCCTCTTTAATAAATCCTAAATATTAGGATTGACATTTCAATAAATGGTTTACCTAGAATTCCACACGGTGCTATGCTGGTCAACAATTAACCGCGGCACTTAGGGATTGCACTAGGCCCCGCATGGACACTAGCGGCTACCGGGTGATGCGGCTCTAGATGATGCCATCGTTGAAGACCGCGTCTTAGATTGTTTTTTGCATCCCAAATATTGAATTTTCATAACGAGAGGTCAGACATGACACCCAGTTCGGCGCTAGCCGGCATTACGGTGCTGGAGATTTGCAACGTCGCGGCGGGACCCTTTTGCGGCATGTTGTTGGCGGACATGGGCGCGGACGTGATCAAGGTGGAGAACCCGGAAGGCGGCGATACGCTGCGCAGCTGGCCCCCGATCTCGGACGGCTACAGCGAGAACTTCGCCTCGCTCAACCGCAACAAGCGGTCGGTGACGTTGAACCTGAAGGACCCCGGCGATCTGGCCTTGGCGCGCGAACTGGCGTTGCGCGCCGACGTGCTCATCGAAAACAACCGGCCGGGCGTGATGGAGCGGCTGGGCCTGGGCTACGTGCAACTGCGCGAGGCCAATCCCCGGCTGGTGTACTGCTCGATCTCGGCGTATGGCCAGTCCGGACCGCGCGCGCAGGAAGGCGGCTTTGATCTGACCATCCAGGCCATGAGCGGCATCATGAGCGTCACCGGCGAGCCCGGCGGCGAACCGGTCAAATGCGGCGTGCCGCTGGCGGACTTTTCCGCCGGGCTGTACGGCGCGTTCGCCATCGCATCGGCACTGCGCGCGGCACAAGCCAGCGGGCAGGGCACGCACATCGACGTGCCGATGCTGGGCGCCACGCTGGGCATCGCCGCGTTGCAGACGTCCGAGTTCTTCGGCAGCGGCAAGGATCCGGTCAAGCTGGGATCGGCCCATCCGCGCAATGCGCCGTATCAGGCGTTCCGCTGCAAGAACGGCTATTTCGGCATGGCCGCGGGCAACCAGGCGTTGTGGAAGGCCGTGTGCACGACGGTCGGGCGCGAGGACCTGCTGGCCGATCCGCGCTTTACCGACACGAGCGCCCGCGCCCGCAATCAGACCGATCTGCGCGACATCCTGGAAGCAATCTTCGCCGAGCACGAGGCGCAGGACTGGCTTGCGCGTTTCCGTGCGGCTGGCGTGCCGTGCGCGCCGATCAACACGTATTCGGAGGTGCTGGCCGACCCGCAGGTCGAGCACATGGGCTGGGTGCAGGCGCTGGAGCTGCCCAATGGCGTGCAGACCCGCACGTTTGGGTTGCCCGTTCGGTTCGATGGCGAGACCACGGCGCTGCGCCGCCGGCCGCCCGCGCTGGGCGAGCACAACGACGAGGTGCTGGGACCGCTGCGCGACGCTGGCAAGGGAGGCAAGCAATGAGCGTTCTGCGTATCGACCGGCAAGGGCCGCGCCATGTGCTGACGCTGGCGCGCCCCGAAAAGATGAATGCGCTGTCGGCCGATCTGGTCGAGGCGCTGATCGCCGCGCTGGACGAGGCCGAGGGCGCACGTGCCCAGGTCATCGTGTTGCAAGGTGAGGGCAAGAACTTCAGCGCGGGCTTTGACTTTGGCGATTGGCAGACGCAGAGCGAAGGCGATCTGCTGCTGCGCTTCGTGCGGATCGAGACGCTGCTGCAGCGGCTGGCGGCCTCGCCGTGCCTGACGGTGGCGCTGGCGCATGGGCGCAACTTCGGTGCGGGCGTGGATGTGTTTGGCGCCTGCAAATGGCGCATCAGCGCGCCGGACGCGACGTTCCGCATGCCCGGGCTGAAGTTTGGCCTGGTGCTGGGCACGCGGCGTTTCGCGTCGCTGGTGGGCGCGGAGCGCGCGCGCACGATTCTTGAACAGGCCGCCACCTTCAACGCCGAAGACGCATTGCGCGATGGCTTCGTCAGCCGATTGGCCACCCCGCAGGAATGGCCGCAGCTCGGCGAGGCGGCGCTGGAAACGGCGAGTGCGCTGACCGACGCGAGCCGCACGCAGCTCTATGCGGCCCTGTCGCAAGAGACGCCGGACACGGACATGGCGCGGCTGGTGCGTTCGGCGGCGGCGCCCGGCCTGAAGGACCGCGTGGCGGCATATCTGCAGGCGCGCTAGGCGCGCCCCATCGAGCAGGGAGGAAGACAATGGCTTCAGGATTCAATCAGAAGAACAAGCAGTGCAGCTTGCAGGAACTGGCGGCGCTGGTGCCGAATGGGGCATCCATCGCGCTGGGCGGCAGCTTTCTGCATCGCGGACCGTTCGCCTTCGTGCGCGAACTGATCCGCCAGGAAAAGCGCGATCTCGAACTCATCAAGCAATCGCCTGGCTACGACGTGGACATCCTGTGCCGCGCGGGCGTGCTGCGCCGCGTGCGCGCGGGCATCGTCGCGATGGAAGGCAACTTCGGGCTGGCGCCCTGGTATCGGCGCGCGGTGGAGCGCCACGAGATAGAACTTGAGGAACACGCCTGCGCCAGCCTGACGGCGGGGCTGCGCGCGGCGGCCTTTGGCGTGCCGTTCCAGCCTTGCGGCGGTCTGCATGGCAGCGGCCTGCCGGAACTGAACGGCTGGAAATGCCTGGACGATCCGTACGGCAGCGGCGAAAAGACCTGGGTCGTGCCCGCGATCCGGCCGGACTTCGCCGTGATCCAGGCATCCGAAGTGGATGCGCTGGGCAACGTGCGCGTGCAGGGCACGGCGCACTGGGATCGCATCATGTCGCGCGCCGCGGGCAGCGTGCTGGTCGTGGCCGAAAAGCAGGTGGACAGCGCGGTGTTCGAGGCGCAGCCCGAATCCACGCTGGTGCCGTATTTCATGGTCCAGGCGTTTGCGGTGGTGCCGCAGGGCGCATGGCCGGGTTCGTGCTGGCCCGACTACGCCATCGACTATCCGGCGGTGGAAACCTACATGGACAAGAACAGCGATCTGCGCGCGCACATGGCGGCGGCGCCAGAAGCGCGGGAGGGAAATCATGGCTGAGCAATGGTCTAGCTTTTCGTACATCGTCACCAATCTGGCGCGCTTCATCCGTCCAGATGAAATCACCTTCAGCGGCGTGAACTCCACCATGCCCATGCTGGCGTGCCTGCTCGCCAAACGCGCCTACGACTGGGACTTCGTGTACATCAACGTGGCGGGCGGCGTGAATCCCCGGCCGTCGCACATTCCGTTGTCCAGCTCGGATCCGGTGCTGGCCGAACACACCGCGTCGATCTTTTCCAACGAAGATTTCTACGACCTGTGCACGCGCGGCCGCATGGATCTGACCTTTCTGGGCGCCGCGCAGATCGACGGCGCGGGTTGCGCCAACAACTCGTGCATCGGCGACTGGCACGATCCCAAGGTCCGGCTTCCCGGCGGCGGCGGCGGGGCGGTGATGCTGCCCACGGCCAAGCGCGCCTGCACCTGGCGCACCGAGCATTCGCGCCGCACGTTCGTGCCCAAGCTGGACTTCATGACGTCGTGGGGCGGTTTTCACGGCGTGGTGACGCCGATTGCGGTGTTCATCAAACGCGACGGGCGGCTGGCGCTGCAATCGTGGCATCCGGAGTCCAGCCTGTCTGAAGTGCGCGAACGCACCGGCTTCGAATTCGACGCCAGCGGTGCGGGTCCGACCGAACCGCCGACCGAGCAGGAAGCCCGCGCCTTGCGCGAGCTGGACGCCGACGGGCAGTTCGAACGCGACGCCGC
>DMTA01000002.1 GCA_003454835.1 Achromobacter sp.
CACGCCATCGGGCAGCCCGGCTTCGGCGGCCAGGCGCAACAGCGCGATGTTGCCCAGGTTGCGCACCAGCACCGGGTGCGTGCGCGCGTGGCACAGCACCAGGTACTGCGTCACGAATTCCACGTCGACCATGCCGCCGCGATCGTGCTTCAGATCGAAGCGGTCGGTGGTGTTGGGATGGCCGGCGTTGATCTTCTCGCGCATCGCCAGCACCTCGTTGCGCAGCGCCGCCGTGTCGCGCGGCGCCACCAGGATGTCTTCGCGGATCTTCTCGAAGCGCTCGCCCAGGCTGGCGTCGCCGGCGGCGAAGCGCGCCCGGGTCAGCGCCTGGTGTTCCCACGCCCACGCGTGCTTGTGCTGGTATTGCTCAAAGGCCTCGAGCGACACCGCCAGCAGCCCCGCGTCGCCGTCGGGCCGCAGGCGCAGGTCGGTCTCGTACAACCGGCCGGAGGACGTCATGGTCGACAGCCATGACGACATGCGCCGGCCCAGCTTGGCGTAGACCTCCGCGGCATCGTCGCGCGGGTCGTCGAACAGGAACACCAGGTCCAGGTCGGACGCATAGCCCAGTTCCTTGCCGCCCAGCTTGCCGTACGCGATGACGGCAAAGTGCGGCACGGCGCCGGGGGTCTTGTTCACGAGCGGCCAGGCGCGGCGAATGGTTTCGGTGAGCAGCAGGTCCGCCAGCGCCGACAGCTGGTCGGCCAGCTTTTCGACGGTGAGCTCGCCCTCCAGGTCCTGCGCCAGCAACTGGAAGCTGGCCTGGCGCTGCACATCGCGCATCAGGTTCATCTGGCGTTCGACGTCCGGGTCGCCGTCCGGCAGGCGGCAGGCGTCCAGGTCCGCGGTCAGTTGCCGGGCGATCTGGCCGAAGTCCAGCGGCTCGAAGAGCGTGCGCCAGTCGATCAGGCTGTCGAGCAGCAACGGGTGCTGCGTCAGGTACTGCGCGGCCCACGGGCTGGCGGCTACCATGCGCGCCACGCGGGCCAGTGTGTCCGGGTATTCGGCCAGCAGGGCAAGGTACGCGCTTCGCTGCGCAATCTTTTCGATCAGGTCGAACAGGCGCACTGCGGCTTCATGCGGCGCCGGCGTCTGCAACGCGGCGCGCAGGGCGGCCGGCAGCAGCACCTCCATGCGGCGGCGGCTGCTTTCGGGCAGGCTGCGCACGCGATGACTGCCTGACAGCGTCTCAGCGCGACGCAGGAGGTCGTCCGCGTCGCTGCCAAACGCCTGGCGGATCTGGTCGCTCAGTTCGCATTCGCTGTCAGGTTCGGGCTGGCTGGACGGCGTGGCGTCCGCCGCGGCGTCCGGGGCTGCGGCGGGCGCGGCTTCTTCCTCGCCCATGCCGACCATGCGAAACACGTTGCGGAACGTCTGTGACACGAACGCGCGATGCGCGGCCAGCGTGTTTTCGAAGTCTTCGGGCGTCATCCCCAGCGCCGCGGCCAGGGCGGCGCGCAGGTCGGGGTCGCCGGGCAAGAGGTGGGTCTGCTCATCCTCGCGGTACTGCAGCGCGTGCTCGGTGCGGCGCAGGAAGCGATAGGCCTCTTCCAGCCGGCGGGCGTCGTCTTCGGGGATCAGGCCCGCCACGCATTCGGCATGCAGCGCTTCCAGCAGCCCGCGCTTTTGCAGCGCCGGCATGCGACCGCCGCGGATCAGTTGCGCAAGCTGCACCACGAACTCGATCTCGCGGATGCCGCCATCGCCCAGCTTGATGTTGTTGGCGCTGTCGATGCCGTTGCGCGCCGACGCGCGGCGCTGCCAGTCCTGGCGGATGCGCTCCCGCAGTGCGCGCAGCGCGGCCAGCGCGTCAAAATCGAAATACTTGCGGTAGACGAAGGGCACGCGCAGGCTTTCCAGTTGCCGGGCCTGCGCGGCGCTGTCGCTGTCTTCGAACGCCTGCCCGGGCATCAGCCGCGCCTTCAGCCACGCATAGCGCTCCCATTCGCGGCCCTGGCCGATCAGGTAGTGCTCCAGCGCGTCCAGACTCCAGGCCAGTGGACCGGCGTCGCCGTCGGGGCGCAGGCGCAGGTCGGTGCGGAACACCTGGCCGTTGGCGTCCACCTCGGACAGCACCGGCATCATGCGGCGGGTCAATCGACCATAGAACTCGTGATGGCTGATGCGGCGGGGACCGTCGGTTTCGCCTTCCTCGCCGTACAGCATGATGAGGTCGATGTCGGACGAGACGTTCAGTTCGCAGCCGCCCAGCTTGCCCATGCCGACGATCAGCATTTCCTGCGGCTTGCCGCTGGCGGGGTCACGGGGAACGCCGTGCACGGCCGCCAGTTCCGCCGCCACGCTGCGGTAGGCGGCGGCAACCGCCATGTCCGCCAACGTGGTCATGGCGCCCACCACCTCCTCAAGCGGCGCTTGCCCGGTCAGGTCGCGCACGATCAGCACGCTGAAGACGCGTTCGCGCAGCTTGCGCAGCACCATGCGGCAGGTGTCCACCGGCAAGGCGGCAGAGGCGGTCGAGGCCGTGCCGGCCAGTTCTTCCTGCCATTGCGCCATCAGGTCGGGTGTCACGGGGTGTTTCACCGCCTCGTCCAGCCAGGCGGCCAGGTCAGGGTGGGCGTCCAGGCGGCGACGCAGATGGCCAGACCAGGCGAGGGCGAGGGCAATCAAGGATGGTTTCGACATGGTGCAAAGGGCGGCAGACGGATGGACGTGTTTCAGGTATAAGTGGGGACGATACTGCAAGACATCTCCTCCTGCCCACTGATCCGTGTCTGTTCCGAAAAAAGTTCTCCGCAGCCTGTTCTGGGCCGCGCTGATCGTCTATGGCGTCGTCGCCATCGGGTTTCTGGGCGTGCGCTACTGGGTCCTCCCGCGGGTGGATCAGTGGCGCCCTCAGATCGAAGCCTATGCCAGCGAGGCGTTAGGCGCCCGCGTCACGATCGGCGCGATCCACGCGAACTGGCAAGGGCTCAATCCCAGGCTCGATCTCGCCGCCGTGCAGGTCTACGACGACGAAGCCGATCCGGTATTGAGCCTGCCGTCCGTGTCCGCGGTCGTGGCATGGCGCAGCTTGCTGTCGCTGTCGCCCACCCTGGTGCGGCTGCGGCTGGAAAAGCCGGAACTCACGTTGCGGCGGGACGCGTCCAATCATCTGTGGGTCGCCGGTCAGGACATCGACCTGAATGCAAAAGACCACGCTTCCGATCTGAATCATCCGGGCCTGCGCTGGCTGGCGGCGCAGCGCGAGCTCCTGGTCAGCGATGCAACGCTGCGCTGGCAGGACGAATTGCGCCAGGCGCCGGAACTGACGCTCGAAGGCGTCGACTTCCTGGTGCGCAACGGCAAGCTGTCGCATCGGTTCGTGCTGCAGGCCTCCGCAGCCCCCGCGCTGGCGCACAAGCTTGAACTGCGCGGCGAATTCAACCGCAGCCTGTTTGCCACCGACTCCAGGAAGCCCGCCAACTGGAGCGGCCAGATCTTTGCGCAGGTCGATGACCTGGAACCGCAGGCCTGGGCGCCGTGGATCGACGTGCCTGCGGTCGCGGGCCGGCTGGCCGCGCGGGCGTGGTGGCAATTGGACCACGGCAAATTCACCGAACTGACCAGCGATGTGGCCGTGCGCGGCGTGTCCTGGACCTCTTCGCCGGACGGCCCCGCCGTCCAGAGCGGGTCGGGCCAGTTGCGCTTTTCCGTGTGGCCCGGCGATTACGTGAAGATCGAAGGCGTGCCGCTGGGGCGCAGCACGGGCGCGCCTGACGTGGCGGTCAAGGGCGCGGTGCATCAGTTGCGCGTGACGCTGCCAGGCGTCTTTGAATCGCCCACGCTGCGTGCCGACGACCTGGAACTCGACGCCCAGGTCAAGGGACCGGATGCGGAGCATTGGTTTGTGGACGTCGCCCAGTTGCGTCTCGCCAATGAAGATCTGGAAGCACGCCTGCAAGGACAATGGCGGCCCGAGGGCAAGACTGCGGCGGGCAGCGCCGATGTGCGCGGCACGATGGTGCGCGGGTCGATGCCGGCGATCCACCGTTATCTGCCGCTGGAGGTGAACGCGGACGCCCGCGAATGGCTGGCGACCGGCTTGCCGGCCGGGCAGATGCATTCGGCGGCCATCACGCTCAAGGGCGATCTGGACGACTTTCCGTTCGGAGCGCCGGGCGCCAACGGCGAGTTCGTCATCGCGGGCAACTATTCCGGCGCCAAGGTGGATTACGCGCCGGCGCGCAAGCACCAGAAGGGCTGGCCGATGCTGGAAAACCTGTCGGGCAGTTTCCGCATCGACAAGGTGAGCCTGGCGTTGGACAGCGCGGGCGGCGCCGTGGCGCATACCGGGCAGGGGCACACCGTCACGTTTGGCGCGGTGAAAGCCGCCATTCCCAACATGGAACACGACTCGCAGCTTCGCGTCACCGGCGACACCTCGGGGCCGGTGGCGGCGTACCTGGCGCTGGCCGCGAATTCTCCACTGGGCGAGTTGCTGGACGGGGCGCTGGACGAGGCGCGCGGCACGGGCGACTGGCGCATGCCGCTCGATCTGACCGTGCCGCTGCTCAACGCCGATGACACGCAGGTGCTGGGGCGCATCAAGTTCTCGGACAATTCGTTCAGCTTCATGCCCGAGATCCCGGTGCTCAGCCAGATCCACGGCGATCTGGAGTTTTCCGAAAAAGGGGTACAGACCAAGGGCATCCGCGCGCAGTTCCTGGGCGGCCCTGTCAACATCTACGGCACGTTGGCGCAAGGCACGGACGCGCTGCGCTTTGACGGCACGCTATCGGGGGCCGGCCTGTCGCAAGTGAGCCGCGCGCCGTCGATGTCGCGGTTTTCCGGCCGGGCGGCGTACAAGGGCCGACTCATCTACCTGAAGGGCGGCGCGATCGATATCTCGGCCGAGTCCGACCTGGTCGGCATGGCGATCGACATGCCCGCGCCGGCCGGCAAGCCCGCCAAGTCCGCGCAAATGTTGAAGCTGCAATGGTCGCCGGCGCAGGACAAGGGCGCGCGCGACCGGCGCTGGCTCACGGCCAGTCTGGGCGACAACGTCAACGCGCTGTTCGAGCGGGACCCGGCTGAGGGCTCGCCGTCGTATTTTTCGCGCGGGGCACTGGGCGTTGGTCGGCCAGCCAGCCTGCCTGAGCGCGGGCTGAGCCTGAACGCCAGCCTGCCCGAGCTGGACATGGACGGCTGGGAAAAGGTCTCCGACGGATTCGACGAGCCGCCCGTCAAGGGCAGGCAGCCCTCCAAACCCATCCTGCCGCAGCCCGAGCGCATCAGTCTGGCGGCCGGCGTGCTGCACACCAGCGGCTACACCTTCAATGACCTGACCCTGTACGCCACGCGACCCGCGCCGGCGCGCTGGCGTGTCGAACTGGAATCGCGGCAGGCGGCGGGCACGCTGGAATGGCGCGAGGCGCAGGGCGCAATCGCCGGCCAGATCACCGCCCGCCTGAAACATCTGTCGATCGCTGGCGAAGGCGACGCCAACCAGGCCGACAAGGCACTGGCGTCCGGCAACGACCTGTCGGACATTCCCGCGATCGACCTGCAGGCCAATCAGTTCATGCTGTACGGCAAGAACCTTGGCGTGCTGCAGGTGACGGGCACCAATCTGGAACGCGGACGGCAGTGGCGGCTGGACAAGCTGTCCATCACCAACGACTCGGCGGCCCTGAACGCCACGGGGAGTTGGGCGCTGGAAGGCCCGAGCCGCGGCCTGACCGTCGATGCGGTGCTCAAGCTGGAGAACGTCGGAGACTTCATGAGCCGCATCGGCTTTGAGAACGTGGTGTCCAACGGCAAGGGGACGATCCAGGGCAAGGCCACGTGGCGCAACCTGCCGTGGACGCACAACATTGCCGACGTGGTGGGCGACGTGGTCGTCAGCCTGGACAACGGTCGCTTCATGCACGTGAACTCCCGCACAGCACGGCTGTTGGAGCTGCTGTCGCTGCAATCGCTGCAGCGGCTGGCGCGGCTGGACGTCAATCCCACCAACCTGCTGCGCGACGGCTTTCCGTTCGACACCATCCGCGGGAACGTCAAGGTGGCCGACGGAATGCTGACCACCGAAGGCTACAAGATCAACGGGCCGGTGGCCGCCATCGTCCTGGCCGGGGGCGTGAACCTCGTCAAGGAACGCTGGGACATGAAGGCGGTAGTGATTCCGAATCTGGACGCGAGCGGCGCGGCAATGGTGACCGCGCTGGCGGTCAATCCGCTGATCGGCCTGGGCGCTTTTGTCACGCAATGGCTCCTCAAGCAGCCCCTCGCCCGTGCCATGACCATGGAATACGCCGTCACGGGTAGCTGGGACGATCCCAGCATCGAGCCGATCGAAGCCGGCAAGGAACCGGCCAAGCAGACGCCGCGGCCCGCGAATGCCTCGCCGCGCCGGATGCCGGAATTCATCGAACATTGAGTGGCCGAGGATCCAGATCTTCGACCCGGTTATCCACAGGTCTCTGACCCCCGCTGAATCGCCGCAGCAAACTCCCCAGGCGCCTGACACCCGTTGAGACACCGCCGCAACCTGACGGCTTCATCTCCGGGTGTCCGACACTGTCGCAGGCAGGAAACCGCCCATGAAAAAAGCCGCCCTTGCAGGGGCGGCTTTTTTTTAGCGCGGACGTTTCGATTACTTCTTCTTCATCATGTCGAAGAATTCGGCGTTGGTCTTGGTGGCGCGCATCTTGTCCAGGATGAATTCCATGGACTGGACTTCGTCCATGTCGTGGATGAACTTGCGCAGCACCCACACCTTTTGCAGCAGGTCCGGGGCGATCAGCAGCTCTTCGCGGCGGGTGCCCGACTTGTTCAGGTTGATGGACGGGTAGACGCGCTTTTCGGCCAGGCGGCGCTCGAGGTGGACTTCGGAGTTGCCGGTGCCCTTGAATTCTTCATAGATGACTTCATCCATGCGGCTGCCGGTTTCGATCAGCGCGGTGCCCAGGATGGTCAGCGAGCCGCCTTCTTCCAGGTTGCGCGCCGCGCCGAAGAAGCGCTTGGGGCGCTGCAGGGCGTTGGCGTCCACGCCGCCGGTCAGCACCTTGCCGGAAGCCGGCACGACGGTGTTGTAGGCGCGGGCCAGACGGGTGATCGAGTCCAGCAGGATCACGACGTCCTTCTTCATTTCGACCAGGCGCTTGGCCTTTTCGATGACCATTTCGGCCACTTGCACGTGACGCGTGGCGGGTTCGTCGAAGGTCGACGCAACCACTTCGCCGCGCACCGTGCGCTGCATTTCGGTCACTTCCTCGGGACGCTCATCGACCAGCAGGACGATCATGACGGCGTCGGGGTAGTTCGTGGTGATGGCGTGCGCAATGTGCTGCATCATCACCGTCTTGCCGGACTTGGGGCTGGCGACGATCAGGCCGCGCTGGCCCATGCCGATGGGGGCGAAGACGTCGAGGATACGGCCGGTGAGGTTTTCTTCGCTCTTGATGTCGCGTTCCAGACGGATGACGCGGTTCGGATGCAGCGGCGTCAGGTTCTCGAACATGATGCGATGCTTGATCGCCTCAGGGGCCACGCCGTTGACCTTGTCCACCTTCACCAGGGCGAAATAGCGCTCGCCATCCTTGGGGGTGCGCACTTCGCCTTCGATGGAATCGCCGGTGTGCAGATTGAAGCGGCGGATCTGCGAGGGCGAAATGTAGATGTCGTCGGTGCTGGCCAGATACGAGGTTTCCGGCGAGCGCAGGAAACCGAAGCCGTCGGGCAGGACTTCAAGAACGCCGTCGCCGAAGATCTGCTCGCCCTGCTTGGCGCGCCGCTTCATGATGGCGAACATCAGTTCCTGCTTGCGCAGGCGGTTGGCGTTCTCGATTTCCAGGCCAGCGGCCATTTCGAGCAGCTGCGAGACGTGCAGCGCCTTCAGTTCGTTGAGGTGCATCGCGGTGAGTGTTGGGGGAAAAGTAAAGGAGGGTCTGGCGGCGCGCCACGGACGGGCTCGCGCGGTACTGAATGAGCGCCGCCTATGTGGCGGCGCCCTCGCTTACAGCACGCGATTTACAACGCGCCGTCCAGGAATGCGGTGAGTTGCGACTTCGACAGCGCGCCAACTTTGGTGGCGGCAGCCTGGCCGTCTTTAAAGAGCATAAGGGTGGGAATGCCGCGGATGCCGTACTTGGTGGCGGTACCCTGGTTTTCGTCCACGTTCAGCTTGGCGATCGTCAGACGGCCAGCGTATTCGGTGGCGACCTCTTCCAGGATCGGGGCGATCATCTTGCAGGGGCCACACCAGGCAGCCCAGTAGTCCACCAGCACCGGCTGGCCGGATTTCAACACATCGGCATCGAAGCTGGCGTCACTGACGTTCTTGATTTGGTCGCTCATGATGGTGATTCTCGGTTCGGCAGCAAAAGGCGCGTGAAAACGCGCCTTGCCGTTGTTCTTGTTTGTGGAATGGACTCAAGCATACCACTGTCAATAACAACAGGCATACCACTGTTAATAACAACAGGGTTTGCAGGTTTTTGTGTAGGATGTTGCGGCGCAGCTGTCGCGATCCGGAAGGTCAACGCCCGGATCGGCGGTTGTGACTGTCATCATCCTACCGAATTCGGACCTGGTCAGGTCGTGCGCATCCCACCCGGAGCCGCGCAGAATCTAGGCTTATCCGTAAAATGTCGGTTTTTTTCCACAGATGTTGGGGATAACTTGGCCACTCCACGTTACAACGAGGCGTCCATCCGCGTCCTGAAGGGGCTGGAACCCGTGCGGCAGCGCCCGGGCATGTACACCCGCACCGAAAACCCCCTGCACGTCGTGCAGGAGGTCATTGATAACGCCGCAGACGAGGCCCTGGCCGGCTACGGCAAACAGATCCAGGTCACGCTGCATGCCGATGGCAGCGTGTCCGTCGAGGACGACGGCCGCGGCATTCCGGTGGGCCTGCACCCCGAAGAAAACGCGCCCGTCGTCGAACTCGTCTTCACGCGCCTGCATGCGGGCGGCAAGTTCGACAAGGCGGGCGGCGGCGCTTACGCCTTCTCGGGCGGCCTGCACGGCGTCGGCGTGTCCGTCACCAACGCGCTCGCCACCCGCCTGGAAGTCATCGTCTGGCGCGACAACGCGGTGAACCGCCTGGTGTTCAAGGGCGGCGACGTCGCCGAACCCCTGGCGCCCTTCGATCAGGGCGGCCGCAAGAAGTCCGGCACCCGCGTGCGCGTCTGGCCGGACGCCAAATATTTCGACAGCCCCAATATCCCGCTGGGCGAGCTGACGCACCTGCTGCGCAGCAAGGCCGTGCTGCTGCCGGGCGTGAAGGTCACGCTCGTCAACGAGAAAACCAACGACACCAAGACCTGGCAGTATCAGGACGGCCTGCGCGGCTACCTGGCCGAGGCCTTGGCGGGCGCCGAACTGATGGTGCCGTTCTTCGAAGGCGAACAGTACGCGGGCGCCGACCACGAAAACTTCGCCGAAGGCGAGGGCGCCCAATGGGTGGTGGCCTGGACCGACGACGGCAACGCCGTACGCGAGTCCTACGTCAACCTCATTCCCACGCCGGCTGGCGGCACGCACGAATCCGGTCTGCGCGAAGGCCTGTTTGGCGCGGTCAAGGGCTTTGCTGAACTGCACAGCCTGCTGCCCAAGGGCGTGAAGCTGCTGCCCGAAGATGTGTTCGCCCGCGCCAGCTTCGTGCTGTCGGCCAAGGTGCTGGATCCGCAATTCCAGGGCCAGATCAAGGAACGCCTTAACAGCCGCGACGCCGTGCGGCTGGTGGGCGGCTTTTCCAAGAGTGCGCTCGACCTCTGGCTGCACAGCAACGTCGAATATGGCAAGAAGCTCGCGGAACTGGCCATCCGCCAGGCGCAGGCGCGCCAGCGTTCGGCCCAGAAGGTCGAAAAGCGCAAAAGCTCTGGTGTGGCGGTGCTGCCCGGCAAGCTGACCGACTGCGAGTCCAGCGACGCCACACGCACCGAAGTGTTCCTGGTCGAGGGCGACTCGGCCGGCGGCTCGGCCAAGATGGGCCGCGACAAGGAATTCCAGGCCATCCTGCCGCTGCGCGGCAAGGTGCTCAATTCCTGGGAAGTCGATCGCGACCGTCTCTTTGCCAACAACGAGATCCACGATATTTCCGTGGCCATCGGCGTCGATCCCCACGGTCCCAACGACTCCCCCGATCTGTCCGGATTGCGTTATGGCCGCATCTGCATCCTGTCGGACGCGGACGTCGACGGCTCGCACATCCAGGTGCTGCTGCTGACGCTGTTCTACCGGCACTTCCCCAAGCTCGTCGAGGCCGGCAACGTCTACGTCGCCAAACCGCCGCTGTTCCGCCTGGACGTTCCCGCGCAGGGCAAGCGTCCTGCCCGCAAGATTTACTGTCTTGATGACGGCGAACTCGAGGCCGCGCAGGACAAGCTGCGCAAGGAAGGCGTGCGCGAAGGCGCGTGGGCCGTCAGCCGGTTCAAGGGCCTGGGCGAAATGAATCCCGAGCAGCTGTGGGAAACCACCATGAACCCGGACACGCGCCGCCTGCTGCCCGTGGGCTACGGCGATCAGACGCCCGACGACACCACCCGCATGTTCGACATGCTGATGGGCAAGGGCGAGTCCTCGCAACGCCGCGCGTGGATCGAGGAAAAGGGCAACCTGGCGGAGCTTGACATCTGATGACCCCGTCCGCGCCCGGGCAAGCCCGCATGGTCGTCGACCTGACCGCCGACGATTACGCGGATTTCGCCGCCTATGTGTACAAACGGCCAGAACTGCGCCGCCGCCGTTACCGGTCTCATCTGCGCTTCGGCGTCCTGATGATCGTCGCGCTGCTGGCGTACCTGATCTGGCAGACCTGGGACGGCAAGGGCCCCAACTGGGGCGCGATTCTGCCGGTGTACTTCCAGGGGCTGGCGGTCGGGCTGGGCATTCTGGCGCTGTTGGCCCTGGCCTACGAATATGTGCTGCCCGGACTCGTGCGGATGAACACACGCCGCATGCTGGCCAAGCAGCCGGACACGCTGTACCTGGGACGGCACGAGCTGGACTTCGGCCCCGATGGCGTCACGGACAGCACGGCCTCCGCCTCCGGGCAGATGGCGTGGACCGACGTGCGGCGCGTCGAGGAAACCCCCGAACATCTCTATGTCATCCTCGGCACGCTGCAGGGCGTGATCATCCCCAAGCGCGGGCAGGACGCCGCCACGCTGCAGGCCGTGCGCGCCCAGATCCGCGCGCATGTCGCCGATACGCAGCTCATGGCGCCGTCCGCCTGAGGCGCATTGACGCCGTTTCGATGAATTTGTCTACCTGAACACATCATGACCGACAGCAATCAACCCGGCCTGTTTGACTCCAACCCGCCCGGCGGCGACGGCGATGGCGACGGCAACGCCGCCATCACGCTGGCGCGCTACGCGGAGCAGGCCTATCTGGACTACGCGGTTTCCGTGGTGCGCGGCCGCGCGCTGCCCGACGTCGGCGACGGCCAGAAGCCCGTGCAGCGCCGCATCCTTTTTGCCATGCAGGCCATGGGGCTGGGCTCCGGCGCCAAGCCCGTCAAATCGGCGCGCGTCGTCGGCGACGTGCTCGGTAAATACCACCCGCACGGCGACCAGGCTGCGTACGACGCCATGGTGCGCATGGCGCAGGATTTCTCGCTGCGCTATCCGCTGATCGACGGCCAGGGCAACTTCGGTTCGCGCGACGGCGACAACGCCGCCGCCATGCGTTACACGGAAGCGCGTCTCACGCCCATCGCCAAGCTGCTGCTCGACGAGCTGGACGAGGGCACCGTCGATTTCGTGCCCAACTACGACGGCAGTCAGCAAGAGCCGCAGATGCTGCCGGCGCGGCTGCCCGTGATGCTGCTGAACGGCGCCTCGGGCATTGCCGTCGGCATGGCCACCGAGATTCCGCCGCACAACCTGCGCGAGGTCGCCCAGGCTTGCGTGACCCTCATCAAGCAGCCGCAGTTGCCGGACGAGGAGCTGTACGCCATGATCCCGGGCCCGGATTTCGCGGGCGGCGGACAGATCATCACTCCGGCGGCCGATATCGCGCAGATCTACGGCGTGGGCCGCGGCTCGCTCAAAGTGCGTGCGCGTTGGCAGTTTGAAGAAATGGCGCGCGGCCAGTGGCAACTGGTCGTCAACGAACTGCCCCCGGGCACGTCCGGCCAGAAGGTGCTGGAAGAAATCGAGGAAATCACCAATCCCAAGGTCAAGACGGGCAAGAAGAGCCTGACGCCCGAGCAGACACAGGCCAAGGCCGTGATGCTGAACCTGCTGGATGCCGTGCGCGACGAATCCGGCAAGGACGCCGCGGTGCGCCTGGTCTTCGAACCCAAGACTTCGCGGGTGGACCGCGACGAGTTCGTCAACACGCTGCTGGCGCAGACCAGCATGGAAGGCAGCGCCAGCGTCAATCTGGTGTGCATCGGCACCGACGGCCGGCCGCGCCAGAAGGGCTTGCGCGACATCCTGGTCGAGTGGTTGGCGTTCCGCACCAATACCGTGGTGCGCCGCACTCGCTTCCGCCTGGACAAGGTCATCGACCGCATCCATGTGCTGGAAGGGCGCATGGTCGTCTACTTGAACGTGGACGAGGTCATCCAGACCATCCGCGAATCCGACGAGCCCCGCGCCGCGCTGATGCAACGCTTCAAGCTGTCCGAGCGTCAGGCCGAGGACATCCTCGAAATGCGCCTGCGCCAATTGGCGCGCCTGGAAGGCTTCAAGATCGAACAGGAACTGGCTGACAAACGCAAGGATCAGATCTCGCTGCAGGAACTGCTGGACAATCCCACGACGCTCAAGCGCCTGCTGATCAAGGAAATCGAAGCCGACGCCAAGCAATATGGCGATGAGCGGCGCACGCTGATCGAAACCGCCGAGCGCGCCGTGCTGGAAACCAAGGTGCTGGACGAGCCGGTCACCGTGGTCGTGTCGCAGAAGGGCTGGCTGCGCGCCCGCCAGGGCCACGGCCATGACGCCTCGCAGTTCGGCTTCAAGCAGGGCGACGACCTGTACGGCGCCTTCGAGTGCCGCACCACCGACACGCTGATCGCGGTCGGCGACAACGGCCGGGTCTACTCGGTGCCGGTGTCCGGCCTGCCGTCGGCGCGTGGCGATGGCCAACCGGTCACCACGATGATCGACCTGGAATCCGGCACGCGCATCGTCCACACGATCGCCGCCTCGGCCGACAGCCGTTGGCTGCTGGCAACCCGTGGCGGTTATGGGTTCGCCGCCAAGCTGTCCGACATGGTCAGCCGCCAGCGCGCGGGCAAGCAATTCATCACGCTTGAAACGGGCGACGAACTGTTGCGTCCGGTGCCGCTGTTTGCGGGCGCCCAGCAACTGGCGCTGCTGTCGCAAAAGGGCAAGTTCCTGGTCTTCGGCCTGGACGAGGTCAAGTCGCTGTCTGGCGGCGGACGCGGCACCATCCTGATGGGACTGGACGGCGCGGACAAGCTCGACCAGACCGTGCCGATCGGCCCGAAGGGCTTGCGCGCCACCGGCATCTACCGCAACAAGATGACGGAAGACATCCTTGCGGGTGCGGACCTGGCGGTCTACGTTGGCAAGCGGGCCCGCAAGGGCCGGGCGCTGGACGTGCGGCCCAAGCAGCCGCTGCTGTCTCCGGTGCTGGGTTGACGCCTGCGCGCCGCCTGACGCGGAA
>DMTA01000114.1 GCA_003454835.1 Achromobacter sp.
AAGTCGGTGTCGGCCGTCGCCGAGGCGCTGATTCAGGCGGGCGCCGGCGTGCGGCTGGTGGGCCAGCGCATCGGCCCTGTCCAGGCCGCCGAAGGCGGCGCGTTCGATGCTGATGCATCGCTGGACAACCATCCGTCCGGCGTGTTCGACGGGGCGGTGGTGGCGGGCGGCGCCGACGCCGCGGCACTCCTGGCTGCCGATGGACGGGCGCTGGAGTTCCTGCGCGACGCCTACCGGCACGGCAAGACGCTGATGGGCATCGGCGATGGCGTGCAGGTGTACGCTGCCGCGGGCATCGATCCGGATCCGAACGACGGCGGATTGCTGCTGGGCGGGGAAGATCCGCAGGCGTTCATCGCGGCACTGGGCAAACATCGCCATCCGGAGCGGGAGACCACGCCTCCGAAGGTGTGAGGGACGCGCCCGCACGGGTAAGGACGGATCATTGACACGTGCGGGGCGGCTGCGAATACTGAGCCGGCAGGTCGGGCGAGCGCAATCGGCGCTCGCCCTTCTTAACCGGGAGAGGCCGTATGAACCGCGCGTCCGTGTTGCCTGTGAAGCTTCTTGGCTGGCTCTGCGCCAGCCTTTTGACTTTTTCCGCCCTGATCAGCTTTTCCCCGCCCGCGCGGGCCGCGTCGGCGGCGGAAATCAGCGCCGACGCGATGGCGGCGCTGGAGCAGCTTTACACTCAGGATCCGCGCATGCGCGAACTGGGCAATAAGGCCGTCGCCGTCCTGGTGTTTCCCAACATCATCAAGGGTGGATTCCTGGTGGGCGGCGAGCGTGGGTCGGGGGCGTTGATCCGCCGAGGACAGGTCGAAGCCTTTTACTCGATTTCGGCGCTGTCGTTCGGGCTGCAGGCGGGCGCGCAGCAGTTTTCATACGCGCTCTTCTTCATGAACGAGCCGGCACTGGCGTATCTGAATCAGAGCGATGGCTGGGCGTTGGGGGCGGGCCCCAGCCTGGTGGTGGTGGACCAGGGCTACGCCGCCAGCATCACGACCACGACCTTGACGCAAGACGTATACGCGGTGCCGTTCGGCGAGCAGGGCCTGATGGCGGGGATGGGTCTGCAAGGATCCAAGGTCAGCCGCATGGATCCGGACTGAGCCGTTTGCGGGAAATGATGCGGCTGGGATGCCGTCCGGCGTCCCTTTCCCGGTCAATCGAGGGTAATGCCGGCACGCTGGGCAACGGCGCCAAATGTGGCGATCTCTATTGCAATCTGCTCGCGGAAAGCCTGACCCGGAAGGAAGACGGGATTCAGCGACAGGTCCGATACGTTTTTGCGCACCTGTTCGTCTTGCATGATTTCCGCCACCACCCGGTTCAGCGTGTGCATGACCTGGGTTGGCGTGTGCGCTGGGGCGACCAGCCCATACCAGCCGACGAACGACACATCCGGCATGCCCGCTTCGGCGAACGTAGGCACGTCCGGAAGTTGCGGCATGCGTTGATCGCCGGTAACTGCCAGCGCCCGGATTTTGCCCGCGCGCGCGTGCGCTGCCGATGCGGAAACCGTGTCCACGGCCAGCGCGATCTCGCCGCCGATCAGGGCGGTGATGAGTTGTGCGCTGCCCTTGTACGGCACCGGTGTCATCCTGGCTCCGGCTGCCTGCGCGAACATCTCGCCGGTAAGGTGGGGGGCGGACCCCGGGCCGAACGTGCCATACATCAGGCCGCCGTTGGCGCCTTCCCGCCGTGCGAGCTCGGCCGCTTCCTTGGGTGTGGCGGCGGGCAGCGCATTTTGCGCCAGAAGTACGACGGGAGCCTTGGCAACGATTCCGATGTGCTCGAAGCTGCGCACGGGATCATAGGGCACCGACGGCTTGAGCGCCGGCAGTACGCTGTAGGTGGTGCTACCGGACAGCATCAGCGTGTAGCCGTCAGGCTTCGCGCGAGAGACCGCCTCGGCGCCGATGAGGGTGGAGGCGCCGGGGCGGTTTTCGACGATGACGGGCTGGCCGAATTTGCCCGCCATTTTGGTTGCGAGAAGGCGCGCGACCGCGTCGGTGGCCCCGCCCGGCGTGAACGGCACGACAATCTTTATGGCCTGATCCGGATACGCGGCATGGGCGGTGGCGGTGGCAAACGTCAACGCCAACAGGGCGGAGCAGAATTTGGCGGTCATGATGGGGCTCGGTCGGGTCAGGCGTAGGCGGTTGATTGAGAGCAGGTCTGTTCGAGCAAGGCGGCGCCCTGCGCTCCCAGGTCCCAGAAAAGGCCGGCCATGATGGCCAGGCCCTCCCGGGCGACACTGCCCAGCAGATGTTCATTTGGCGCATGCTGCGCGCAGGCGGGGTAGGAGTGAGGCACCCACAGTGTCGGCAGACCGAGCTGGTCGGCAAAAATGTCGTTGGGCAGGGAGCCCCCCAGGTTGGGCAACAGGGCCGGCCGTTTTCCGGTGGTGCGCTCGAGCGAGGTGGCGGCCCAGCGCACCCACGGGGTGTCGGGCGACAGGCGCGTCGCGCCCGCCTGCATGCCGATGCGAACCTCGACGTCGTCGAAGCCGCCGTGATGCAGGTGCTCGACCACGTGTTCTTGCAGCGCGCGCCAGTCGGTGCCGACGACGAAACGCAACTGGCACCAAGCCACGGCTTCCGGAGGGATGGCGTTCACGGGCTTGGCCGGGTCGCCGGCGCCGAATGTCAGGACGTCAAGACTGTTCCAGCCGAATACCTTTTCCGGCGAGGTCAAGCCGGGTTCTCCCCACCAGGCGTTGATATCCGGATCGTCTTCGCCACCACCGACGTCCAGGTCTGCCAAAGCCAAGGCGACCGCAGCGGGGATGGGCGGGGGCCGCAACCCGGGCACGACGATGCGGCCGTTCGCGTCCACCAGCGAACTGATCGCGTGCGTCAGCCGGATAGCCGGGTTGGAAAGCAGCCCGCCCCAGTTGCCGGAATGGTAGCCGCGTTCCCGAGCCCGCACCTTGAGTTCAAAATTGACCGCGCCGCGCGAGCCCATGAACAGCGTGGGCCGCGCAGCGTTCAGGCGCGGCCCGTCGCTGGCGATGAAGACGTCGGCGGCGAGAAGATTGCGGTGCGTCTTGCAGAATGCGGCCAAACCGGGCGAGCCCGCTTCTTCGCCGGTTTCGATGAGCCAGATCGTATTGAATCCCAGCGCACCGCCGCGTACGGCAATGACGCGCGACAGCGCTTCAAGGTTGATCGAGTGCTGTCCCTTATTGTCTGCCGTGCCGCGCCCATACCAGCGGTCGCCTTCAACGGTCAGGCGCCAGGGGTCGCGGCCGGATTCCCATTTGGCGGCGTTGCCCCGGACGACATCGCCGTGGCCGTACATCAGGACGGTGGGCAATTCGGCCGCTTCGATCCGACGCGCCACCAGGATAGGCAGGTCTACCCCGGCGGGGTTGGGATGCACCTCGCAGGAAAAGCCCAGTGCCGACAGTCGCGGGACCAGCTCCAATGTCAGGTAGGCGTGCTGCGTCGGGGCCTGGGCCGCCACTTCGCTTTCGGTGGGGTAGGCAATGCGGCGGGCCAGGGTGTCCTGCAGGGCGCCGCTGTCATACGCTTCTGTTGCGTGGAGAATGGCTTGTTCGCGGGTCATGGCGGACTCTCGAGGGCAGTGTGGGAAAGCAAAAGTTATTACGCTTTTTCGCGTGCCACAATTAGATATTTCGCACTTTTGCGTTGCCATAAAGGCATGACACCCAGGAGTCGCTCATGATTTCCCTCGGCCTCAAATATTTCCTGGAAGTGGCGCGCTGCGGTTCGATTGCCGGCGCCGCAGCGGCGTTGCACGTGGCGGCATCCGCTGTCAGCCGTCAGATCGCCAAATTGGAGGACAGTCTTGGCATCGCGCTGTTCGAACGTCAGGCGCGCGGCATGGCGCTTAGCGAGGCCGGCATGCAGCTCGCCGCCTACGCCAGGGCCGCAGCGCTGGAAGCCGAACGCGTCACCACGGAGATCCGGCGGCGCAGCGCGCTGGGCGACGTCACGATCCGGCTGGCCTGCAGCGAGGGATTTGCGCATCGATTTCTGCCGATGTGCATGGCCGATTTCAAGCAGATCCGGCCCGAGACTCGCTTTTATCTGCAGGTGGACCGGCCTGAGGAAGTCATTCGGAGGATTCTCGAAGGAATGTCGCAGATCGCGCTGCACTACACGGTGGCGCAGGACGATCGCCTGAAGACCGAACTGCTGACCCGGGCGCCGGTGTACGCGGTAATGTGCCGGCGGCATCCGCTTGCCGCGCGCCGTACGATCAGCCTGCGTGACCTGAGAGAGGTGCCGGTATCGGTCGGAGATACCGGCACCACCGTGCGGCAGCTTTTCGATACGGCGTGCGCCAACGCAGGGCTGCACATCGAGCCTGCGTACGTATCCAACAATTCGGCAGCCTTTCTGCCCATGCTGCCCGGCAGTCGAATCGTGGCGCTGACGGGCTACCTGACGTTGATGGGCGATCCGCAGGGCACCGCGCTGGCGGCGGTGCCCTTCAGCAATCCGGAGATGCGCCAGCGCAGCCTCCAGGCCGTGACGCTGCAAGGACGCACATTGCCGCCGCTGGCCAAGGAGTTCCTGGAGTTCATGGCGGCACGGCTCACCGCCGCGCCGCGCGCCCCGGACCTGGACAGAGGCGGCGCGTGACGTGCGGTGCTACACCGACCGCACGAACAACGCACGCAGCTTGTTCCAGAAATCGCCGCCCAGCACGAAAAAGCTTGCTACCAGCATGACGTCGCCCAGCAGCTGCGCTTGCCACAGCCGCGGCCGAAGGCCTGGCCAGATCTGGTCAACGTAAGGTTCCAGCATCGACGTCAGCAACGGCAGAATGAACATCACCATGCCGATGGCGTGGCGGACGGGGCCCACCTTCTGCACGGGCGCAAGCTTCCTGGCGTGACCGCCGATGATGGCCTTGAGCTGCTGGAATCCCTCTTTGCCCATGACGGCGATGCAGGTGATGAGCAGCACCTTGTTGGCGATGAAGATGGCGCCGGTCAGGGCGGCGATGCGCGATCCGGGGATGTCCATCGCCGCGCTGATGGGAATCAAAAACCACAGGGCGAAGGCCAGGATGAAGATCCCGATGCCGCACTTGAAGCGCCAGCCCATCGCCGGCGCGGGTTGGGTTGGCATGTCTTGGACACTCATGGCGGTCTCCTTGCAAGGGGCGGATATTTGAGGCGTGGAACCTCAAGGAATGTGAATCAACGGTCGGCAGGCCGGCGGCGAAAGGAAAAGACCCCCGGCTTGCGCTGTGCGCGCGGCTGGGGTTCGAGCAACTGCAGCATCAGGCAGGCATACAGAGTGACGGCAATGAACAGCCCCATGCGCACGGCGAACGCCGTGTACACGTCCTTGCCCGCCACGCTGTCCTGCACCGACTGGCCCAGCAGGATGATCAGCGTGATCAGGGTGTTCAGCCAGAAGCTGGGCGGATGCGGCGTGGGGCTCAACCGATAAAGTTTGCGGGCCATCACCAGCGCGAACAGCGGAAACGCGACGCGCCCCAGCTCGCTGACAACCGGCACATGACCACCGAACACGACCTTGGCGACGTGGTCGCCGGTCATCAGCAGCAGGGCGATCCACTTCATCACCTCGCGGCCGCCACTGCTGAGCGTATACGGCGCTACGGCCTGCTTCGCTGCATCCTGCTGGTCCATGCCGCTCCCGGAGTGATGGCAGCCTGCGCGCGCACGGCCGTTCCTGTACGCCGAGGATACTGGAACCACGCGCGATGCGACGCCGTCCGACCGGCACCGTTATGCTTGTCGTTCCTGCTCGTGAGTCACCGCCATGCGTACGCTCTTTCCGCCGATCACGCCTTACCGCGAGCATCGCCTTGCCGTGGACGCACTGCATACGCTGCATATCGAAGAGTGCGGCAACCCGGAGGGCATCCCCGCCGTGTTCCTGCATGGTGGCCCGGGGGCTGGCGTCTCTCCCACGCATCGTCGCTTCTTCGATCCGGCGCGCTACCGCATCGTGCTGATCGACCAGCGCGGCTGCGGCCGCTCCACGCCGTTTGGCGAACTGCGCGACAACACCACCGCGCATCTGGTGGAGGACATCGAGCGGGTGCGTGCGCACCTCGGCATTGAACGCTGGTTGGTGTTCGGCGGCTCCTGGGGCTCCACGCTGGCGCTGGCCTACGCACAGGCCCATCCCGAGCGCGCGACCGGCGTGATCGTGCGCGGCATCTATCTGGGGCGCGCCGAGGAGAACGCCTGGTTCGCCGAGGCTGACGGCGGTGCCCGCTGGATCTTCCCGGAACGCTGGGCGCGCTACGAGGCACATATTCCCGAGGAGGAGCGTGGCGACCTGATTGCCGCGTACTGGAAGCGACTGGACAGCGCCGACCAGAACACGCGCATTGCTGCTGGCCTCGCCTGGCTGGGGTGGGAGGACCACGCCGCCACGTTGGTGCACGATGTCGATGCGGTCTCCGATGCCGATCCGCTGGACACGCTGGCCAAGGCCCGCATCGAAGCGCACTACTTCCGTCACAACGCGTTCCTCGAGCACGGCCAGCTGCTGCGGGACGTCCATCGCATCCGCCATCTGCCCGCGGTGATCGTGCAGGGCCGCTACGACATCATCTGCCCGGCGCGCAGCGCCTGGGACCTGTCCTGCGCCTGGCCGGAAGCCCGGCTGGAGATGGTGCTGTCCGGGCACAGCGCCACCGAGCCGGCCACCACCGACGCGCTGATCCGCGCGACCGACGCGTTCGCGGATCGTTCCGCGGGTTTGTAGATCC
>DMTA01000112.1:0-324 GCA_003454835.1 Achromobacter sp.
AGCAGCCGGCGCAACAGCAGCCGGCGCAACAGCAGCCGCAGCAACCCGCCGCTCAGCCCGCGCAGGCCGATCCGGTCCAGCGCCTGCAGCAATTGAAAGACCTGCTGGACAAGGGCCTCATCACCGCGGCGGACTACGACTCGGCCAAGGCCGAGGTGCTGAAGAAACTCACCAGCTAAGGCCCCATGCAGCAGGTTCTGTGTCCGCAGTGCGGCGCCCCAGTCAAGTTCACGTCCGCGGCCTCCGTCATGGCGGTCTGCGGCGCCTGCCGCAGCACCTTGCTCAAGGATGCCGAGTCGGTCAAGCGCATCGGCGAGGCGGCCG
>DMTA01000112.1:484-9386 GCA_003454835.1 Achromobacter sp.
CGGCTGGCTGTCGGACGCATCGGGCCAGTATGCCGTCACGCGGCGGCGCAAGGTCAAGTCCGTGCAGGAAATGCCGGCGTTCGACAGCATTGCGCCCGGCGACGAGCTGAAACTGGACGGCCAGCGTTTCGTGGCGGCCGACGTGCGCACCAGTCAGGCCGGCGGCACGCAGGGCGAGCTGCCCTTCGTGCCGGGCGACGGCTGGCAGGCCAAGGTGGCCGACTACCGCAGCCTGGACGCGTTCCTGACGCTGGATTTCTCCGACGGTCCGCAGCCCGAACTCTATATCGGCAAGGCATTCGACCTGTCCGCCATGCAGGCGGGCTCGTTGCGCACCAAAGAGCAGGTCGAGGAAACCGCAGGGCGCTTTCGCGGCCAGATCAAGGCGCTGGACTGCCCGAACTGCGGCGCGCCGATTTCGTTCGTGGCTGCCATGGCCACGAATGTCGTTTGCCCGTCCTGCGCCGCTGCCGTCGATTGCTCAGGTCCCACGGCCGAGGTCATCGAAAAGGCGCGCAAGGTGCAAAAGATTCGCGCCACGCTGCCCCTGGGCTCGGTCGCCAAGATGGAAGGCGCCGACTACACGCTGATCGGCCTGATGAAGTGCGCCGACCCCGATCCCGAAGAACCTTCAAGCTGGATGGAATACCTGCTGTTCAATCCGGCCAAGGGATTCATCTGGCTGGTGGAATCGGACGAAGGGTGGGAGCGCGTGCAGGTCTGCGACACCTGGCCCAGCCACAACAATGCCACCAGCGTGCGGTGGCGCAATCGCGTGTACCAGAAGCTGTACGACTACACCTCGCGCGTGGAGATGGCGCTGGGCGCCTTCAATTGGCGCGTCAAGGTGGGCGACAGCACGCAGATCACCGATTACAAGGTCGGCACGTTGAAGCTGACCCGCGAACTGGCCGACAAGGAATTGGGCTGGTCGGCGTCGGCGCCGGTGTCGCCCGCGCAACTGGCCCAGTGGTTCGGCCGCCCTGAGCTCAATCGCCAGAAGGCCATGGGCGTGTCGTCCGCCAAGGCCGGCGGTTATCGCAAGTGGGCCAAGGGCGCGCTGATCGCGATGGTGTTCCTGAACTTCAACAATATTTTTGCCGGCCGCTTCATTCCGGTTCTGATCGGGATGGTGTTTCTCTGGCTACCGGCCATGCTGGCCGACATGCTGACAGGCGAGGACGAATAGATGAAGGGCAAGTTGTTGTATGCCTTGTACGCGATGGTGGTCGTGGTGGCCACCACCAGCGCCAGTGCGCCGGGCACGCGCCTCTCCGGCGGCAGCAGTAGCAGCAGTTGGGGCAGCAGCTATTCCGGCGGCTCGGGATGGTCTTCGGGCGGATCCCACAAGTGACCGTGTACGGGACACCCGGCCGGCACGTGCTGGCGGATTTCCGCGGCGTAACGCCTGGCCTCCTGGCCGACGCGCAGGCGCTGGAACAGCAGATGACCGCGGCGGCGCGCGCGGCCGGGGCGCAGGTCCTGAGCGCGCACTTCCATCATTTCGGGGAAGGGGCGGGGGTGACCGGCGTGATCCTGCTCAGCGAATCCCATATCAGCATCCATTCTTGGCCGGAGCACCGCTTCGCGGCCCTGGACATCTTCATGTGCGGCACAGCCCGGCCTGAAACGGCGCTGGATTTCCTGCGCGCCGCACTTGCGCCCGAATCCGTGCACGTCACCGCCGTCGATCGCGGCTGATCCTGCCTTCCGAATCTCCCTTGATATTTCATAAACCCGGCGCCGGGCGAAATTGACGACCGTTATATACCTGGATATATTGCGAACCTGACACGCCGCCGTCCATAGGAGAAACATATGTTGCACAAACGCCCGCTCATGTCGCTGACCCTGGCGCTTGCCGCCGCTTGGGGCGCCAATGCCAGCGCCGGAGAAATCGTGGTGTCGGCCGCCGCCAGCCTGACCAACGCCTTCAAGGACGTGGCGCAGGGCTTCGAAAAGGAGCATGCCGGCACCAAGGTGGTCCTGAACTTCGGCGCCTCCGACGTGCTGCTGCAGCAGATCGTGAAGGGCGCGCCCGCCGACGTCTTCGCGTCCGCCGACCAGAAGGCGATGGACAAGGCGGTCGAGGAAAAGGCGGTCAAGCCCGCCTCGCGCGTCGACTTCGCGGCCAACGAAATCGTGCTGATCGTCCCGACTGACAGCAAGGCGGGCATCAAATCGCTCAAGGACCTGGAGCGCGACGAGGTCAAGCGCATTGCTTACGGCAATCCGGCGTCGGTGCCGGTCGGCCGCTACACCCAGGCCGCGCTCCAGGCCGAAGGCCTTTGGGACGCCGTGCAGGCTAAGAGCGTGCTGGCGCAGAACGTGCGCCAGAGCCTGGATTACGTGGCGCGCGGCGAGGTGGACGCGGGCTTCGTGTTCGCGACCGACGCGGCCGTCATGCCGGGCAAGGTCAATGTGGCCGTGCGCGTGCCTTCCAAGACGCCGGTGACCTACCCCATTGCGCTCACCACGCGCGAGACCGCCGCCAAGGAAGCCGAAAGCTTCGTCAAGTACGTGCTGTCGCCCGCTGGCCAGGAGATACTGTCGCGTTACGGCTTTCAAAAGCCCTGAGTCCCTGTTCAGTCGTAGTAGGTATTGATGAGTGATCCAGTCTGGGTCCCGCTGCTGCTTTCCCTGAAAGTGGCAGGTTGGGCCACGTTATTAGCGACCGTGGCCGGAACGGCTGCGGCGTACGGCCTGTCACGCTGGCGCTGGCCCGGCCGCGACCTGCTGGACGCCGTCCTGACGCTGCCGCTGGTGCTGCCGCCCACGGTGCTGGGCTATTACCTGCTGGTGCTGCTGGGACGGCGCGGCATCATCGGCGAGACGCTGGCGCGCTGGAATATCGAGCTGGTCTTCACCTGGCAGGGCGCCGTGATCGCGGCGTCCGTGGTGGCCTTTCCGCTGGTGTTCAAGTCGGCGCGGGCCGCGTTCGAAAACGTGGACGGCCAGCTGGAAAACGCGGCGCGCGTGCTGGGCGTGGGCGAGGCGGCGGTATTCTTTCGCGTCACCCTGCCGCTGGCCGCCCGCGGCATCGCGGCCGGCGTGCTGCTGGCCTTTGCGCGGGCGCTGGGCGAATTCGGCGCCACGCTGATGATCGCAGGCAACCTGCCGGGCCGCACGCAGACCCTGTCGGTTGCGATCTACGAAGCGGTGCAGGCAGGTGACGACGCCACCGCCAACATGCTGGTGCTGGTCACGTCCATCACCTGCATCGTCGTGCTGCTGGCCGCCGGCAAGCTGGTGCCCATCGGCGCCAACCAGCGCAATGGGGGCGGACGATGAGCATCGACCTTTCCGTGCGCAAGCACATGGTGTCGGGCGACCGCAAATTCGAGCTCGACGTGCAGTTCAAGTCGGCTGCCAAGCGCATCGCGCTGTTCGGGCCGTCGGGCGCGGGGAAAAGCCTGACCTTGCGGGCCGTGGCCGGACTGCTGCGCCCGGACGCCGGGCGCATCGCGGTCAACGGACGGGTGCTGTTCGACAGCCAGACCGGCATCTGCCTGCCGGCGCGCTCGCGCCGCGTGGCGTACCTGTTCCAGGACTACGCGCTGTTTCCCCACCTGACCGTGGCGCAGAACATCGCATTCGGCCTGCGCCCCGGCTGGCTCAATCCGCCCCGCCGCGAGGTGACGCCGGAAGCCCGGCGCTGGGTGGATGCGTTTGAACTGGGCGCCATCGTCGGCAGCTATCCCAACGAGATATCGGGCGGGCAGAAGCAGCGCGTTGCGTTGGCGCGGGCGCTGATGCTGCAGCCCGACATCCTGCTGCTGGACGAACCGTTTTCCGCGCTGGACTCGCAGTTGCGCGGCAAGATGCGCCAGGAGCTGGACGCGTTGCAGCGGCAACTAGATGTGCCCATGCTGCTGATCACGCACGATCCCGCGGACGTGGAAGCGCTGGCCGACGAAGTGTTCGAGGTTCGCGAGGGCAGGGTGGGGCGCCACGACGAGGACGTGGGGCTGTAGCGGGTTCGCTGACGCGGCCGGGGTGTTGTGGCCAAGGCCGAGGTGACGTGGCCGAGCTGACGGCGGTTTGCGGCGTGGCCTCGCGTCAGTCCAGCACGCCAAGAATCACGCTGGACGCCTTGAAGATCGCCACCGCCTCGGCGCCGACATCCAGCTTCAGGTCCGCGGCGCTTTCGTTCGTGACGATAGCGGCCAGCGTGGCGCCGCCGTCCATGGCGATCAGGATTTCGCTATTGACGGCGCCCGGGCGCAGATCAGTAATGCGCCCCTGCAACTGGTTGCGCGCCGACAGGCGCAGTCCCGGACCCGGCGCGCCGACGATGACCGACGATGCCTTGACCAGCGCGATGGCTTCTTTGCCGGGCGTAAGACCCAGCTCCTTGGTGCTTTCGCGGGTGATGGTGGCCGTTACTGTGTGGCCGCCGGCGATGCGCAGCAGCACCTCGTCGTTGACGGCGCCCTCGCGGATCTCGATGACGGTGCCCAAAAACTTGTTGCGTGCGCTGGTCTTGAGCATGAAACGCCTCATCAGGTCGATGTCGCCGCTGGCATCCAGCCCCGCGCGCGTCAGGTTGTCCATGAACTTGCGGTGTTCGATTTCAAGCGCCCGGAAGGTCGTGATGAGGCGGCGCGCCCGGTCGGTCAGCTGCGTGCCGCCGCCGCCCTTGCCGCCCGCCGCGCGCACCACCAGCGGTTCGCCGGCCAGGTTGTTCATGGCGTCGATGGCGTCCCAGGCACCCTTGTAGCTCATGCCCACGGCACGCGCCGCCGCCGTGATCGACCCGGTCGCGTCGATCTGCGCCAGCAGGTCGATGCGGTTCTTGCCGCCCCAGGTCTGGGCGCCGGAGCGAAACCAAATGGAGCCGTCGAGTTCAAGCATGGGCGTGTCTGTGGGAATGGCCGGAAGCGACGGGAAGTGTAATGGACCCGGCGCAAGGCGCGATAGGGAAGTCATCCTGCATTTGCGTTATGGCAGTCCGGGCGCGCCGGTAAGCGGGCACTCCCTTTTGCAGGCGCGCCCGCCATCGCGTAATCCCCGCGCGCGTTTTTTGTGGTTGCGAATGAGATTCTGTTGAAACTTTGATGGCTTCGCGGCACTATGTGGTCGCCCTGAACTCACGGAGAGGTCGACATGAAAGCGTTGAAATTGCTGACGGCGGGTTCCATGACGGCATTACTGGCGGCCTGCGCCTCAGGCCCAACGGTCAAGAGCGATTACGACCACCAGGCAAATTTTGCGCAGTATCAGACGTTCGGCTACATGTCTCCGCTGGGGACGGACAAGGCCGGCTACAACACGCTGCTGACCGAACGGCTCAAGAGCGCGGCCCGCGGCCAGATGGAAATGCGCGGCTACACCTATAGCGCCACCAATCCCGACTTGCTTCTGAATTTCGGCGCCAAGCTCCAACAGCAGACCGAAGTCACGCCCGGCTTCGCGCCGATGGGCCCGTATTACGGGTATCGCGCCGGCTTTTACGGCGGCTGGCCCGGCTATGGCTGGGGCGACGACGTCTACCAATACACCGAGGGAACGCTGAGCGTCGATCTGGTGGATGCGCGCCGGCGGCAACTGGTCTGGGAAGGCGTTGCCGTGGGCGAGGTCCAGAATCCCGACAGCGCGGGTTCGGCGGAGAATGTGGACAAGGTGGTGGCGGAGGTCTTCGCCAAATACCCGTTCCGCGCAGGGGTCGGCACGCCGCAGGTGCCGGACAAGACCAAGCGCTAGAGGACACCGCATGACCGCTCGCCGCAAGGCCCTGGCCGAAGACACCGGCGATACGCCGCCCTACGACACCGTTGCGCTCGTGCTGCAGGGCGGCGGCGCGCTCGGATCCTACCAGGCGGGGGTGTACCAGGGCCTGCACGAAGCCGGCATCCGGCCCAACTGGATTTCCGGCATCTCCATCGGGTCGATCAACGCGGCCATCATCGCCGGTTCCCCGGAGGACGAGCGGGTCGAACGTCTGCGCGGCTTCTGGGAAAGCATCTGTCGGCCGACCGGCTTTGCGTCGCTGCCGTGGGGTGATGCCTTTTCCCGGATGTTCGAAGGCCAGCCGTTTGGCTTTGGGTCGCCCGCCATGAACGGGCAGGTCTCCGCGATGCAAGCCCTGTTGACCGGCCAACCGGGCTTCTTCAAGCCGCGCTTTCCTCCGCCCTATCTGGTGCGGGGCCGCGGCGCCGCGTCCACCAGTTTCTACGACACGACCCCACTGGCCGACACCCTGCGCCAGTTCGTGGATTTCAAGCTGCTCAACAGCGGCGCGGTGCGGGCCAGTTTTGGCGCCGTGAACGTGCGTTCGGGCAACTTCGCGTATTTCGACACTCTGCATCACACGCTGGGGCCCGAGCACGTCATGGCCTCGGGCGCCTTGCCGCCGGGGTTCCCGTCGGTGGAAATCGGCGGCGAGCACTACTGGGACGGCGGCGTCGTCTCCAACACGCCGCTTGCGCAGGTGCTGACCACCGAAAACATGCGCGATACGCTGGCGTTCCAGGTCGATCTCTGGCCGGCGCGCGGCGATCTGCCCACGTCGCTTGAAGAGGTGGCGGAGCGGCAGAAGGACATCCAGTATTCCAGCCGCACCCGCCTGGTCACCGATCAACTGCGGCGCGTGCTGAAACTGCGCCACGGCCTGCAGCGGCTGCTGGAGCGCCTGCCGGAAAGCGAGCGCGACGCGCCGGACCTGGCCGACATCCGCAAACTCTCGCACACGCCGGCCACCAACATCGTCAACCTCATCTACGAGGCCAAGCACCGCGAGCGTTACTCCAAGGATTACGAATTCGGCACCGAGGCCATGCGCGAGCACTGGGAGTCGGGACTGACGGACATCCGGCGCACGCTTGAAAAGCCGGGCATTCTGGATCGGCCGACGCAGGACAGCTGCTTCGTCACGCACGACATCCATCGCAACGGCACGCATCATTCGTAGTGGTCAGCGGGGTCATTTCGGGCGGGAAGGTCGGATTGGTCTGATAGATGGGCGGCGACGGGCGCAGAGTCCCGCCGTGAGGGTAGGCTAGCGGAACAAACCGCAACCCTGTTCCGGGACGGGCCGCCCCACAGCGAGCCGCCGGCCGTCCTGGTGGAGATCCGCCTTGAATTCTCCCTTCCGCGACCCCGGTATGACTTCCGTCCGTTCTGGCGTTTCTGCTGGCGTTGCTGCCGGTCTGAAAGCGCCCGCCACTTGGGTCTCAAACCAGGCGCACGAACCCGTGGACGGCTGGTGGAGCCTGCTCTATTGGGGCTGGACCTTGCAGCTGCCCAATGGCGCGCGCCTGGACCTCACCGAGGTCGAGCGCGCCTGCTTCGCCTGCCTGATGAAAAGCCCGCGCCGCGAACTCGTCCGCAACGAAATAAAGTCCCTGCGCGGCGGCATGAATATGCGGGCGCTCAATGTCGCGATCTGCCGGCTGCGCAACAAGGTTCTGCAGGCCGGAGCCAAACTGCCGCTGCATACCGTGCATGGCGTCGGCTATGCCTTCCTGGGCAATCTCCGGGAGCTCTCCACCGATTAAAAATTGTTGCGCACCCGCTCCCGAAAGTTCCCCCGAACCGCCCGAAAGTACGTGATTTCCCCAATATCTGAGTTACATTACTGGGCTATTCACGTGTCGTTGGTGACGCTTGGTCATGATTTGATCGCTGCCTCCTGGCACGTTCGGATTGCTGCGGTTTCCTGACGCGATTTCACGACGCGGTTCATTACGTTACGCGGGGGTTTCAATGCGGTTTTCGCCTAAACGATTTTCGGGTCTGGCTGTTTCCGGTGGCGTCCTCGCGCTGATATTGGCGGGTTGTGGTGAAAAACCCCAGATGAATCCTGGCATGCCCCAGGTCAGCGTCGTCACCGTGCAGCCGCAGCGCGCACCCATTGTCTCTGAATTGCCAGGCCGCGTGGACGCGGTGCGCGACGCGCAGATCCGCGCCCGTGTCACCGGCATCGTGCAGCGCATCACGTTCGAGCAGGGCGGCGACGTGAAAGAAAACCAGCTGCTATTCAAGATCGATCCGGCGCCCTACAAGGCGGCCTACGATCAGGCCACCGCCCAGTTGAAGCAGGCGCAAGCCAATCTGTTCAGCGCCAAGCTGCTGGCCGACCGCTATGCTCCGCTGGTCAAGGCCAATGCCGTCAGCAAGCAGGAATATGACAACGCCGTGGCGTCCTTCCGTCAGGCCGATGCCACCGTCGCCGCCGCCAAGGCCGCGCAGGACAACGCCGCCATCAACCTGAGCTACACGGACGTCACCTCGCCGATCACCGGCCGCATCGGCAAGCCCCTGGTCACCGAGGGCGCGCTGGTCGAATCGACCTCCGCCACGCAGATGGCAACGGTGCAGCAGCTCGATCCCATCTACGTCGACTTCACGCAGTCCACCGCCGACCTGGCCGCGCTGCGCCGCGCCTTCGCCAGCGGCCGTCTGCAGCAGGTCGGCAAGGACGCCGCCCGCGCCACCGTCGTACTGGAAGACGGCTCCGAATACGAGCACCCCGGCAAGCTGCTGTTCACGGGCATCACCGTGGACCCCAGCACGGGCCAGGTTAACCTGCGCGCCGAAGTCCCCAATCCCGACGGCATCCTGCTGCCCGGCATGTACGTACGGGTCCGGCTGGAGCAGGGCTTTGACGACGTCGCTTTGATGGTGCCGCAGCAGGCGCTGCAACGCACGGCCGACGGCAAGCAGAGCCTGATGCTGGTGCGCGACAACAAGATCGCGCAGTCGCCGGTCACCACCGGTGGCGCCTTCCAGAACAACTGGCTGATCACCAGCGGCCTGAAGGCCGGCGATGTGGTGGTGGTCGAGGGCTTCCAGAAGATCCGCCCCGGCGCGCCGGTGCAGGTCAGCCAATGGAAACAGGGCGGGGCGCCCGCACAGGGCGGCGCGCCAGCCGCGCAGCCCGGCGCGAAGCCGGCTGAGGGTG
>DMTA01000370.1 GCA_003454835.1 Achromobacter sp.
CCGCCGGGGCAGGCGGCCCTGCGCCGCTTCGTCACCGCCCGCCACGACAAGCAGCTGCGGGTGATCGTGCACGATGCGGCCGCGATTGCGGCTGCCGGCGCACCGCTGCTGGCCCTGGCCCAGCGCCTGCCCAGTGTGATCCAGTTCCGCGAGGTCAGCGATCCGATCGACCGTGCGCTGGCCTCGGCCTGCCTGGTCAATGACGCGGGCGACTTCTACTTTCGTCTTATCGGCCATCGCCTGGACGGCGAAGCCGGGATCGCGCTGCCGGCACGTTCGCAGCCGTTCGAGCAGCAATTGCAGCGTGTCTGGGACCGTTCGCGCGATTGCAGCGAACTGCGCGCGCTCGGCATCTGAGCGCGCTGTCCCGGACAAACCTGTCTGGGAGCGACACCGGGGGACGCGCAATGCCGCTGGCGGTGCCCCTTCGTGTCCGGATGGGGGTACAATTTGGCCGTTTGAACGCGCCCGTGCAGGGCTATTCATTTTCCTGCCGGGTCCTTCTGAAGCCATACCCCACAAAGCGAATCAGCACCCTCCATCGTGGACAATCAACTGAAGCAGTTTGCGCAATCTTCGCAACTCGCCGGCGGCAACGCCTCCTATGTCGAGGACCTGTACGAGCAGTACCTGGTCTCCCCGGATAGTGTCGATCCCAAATGGAAAACCTACTTCGACGGCTTCAAGGGCCGTGAAGCAGGCGACATTCCGCACTCGGCCGTCATCTCCCACATCGCGGACGCGGCCAAGGATGCGCTGAAAGCCGGCACCGGCACGGGTGCAGGCGACGAGCGTGAGCGCAATGTCGGTCGTCTGATCACTGCCTACCGCTCGCGCGGCCATCTCGATGCGCGCCTGGACCCGCTGGGCCTGACCACGCCGGTCAACACCCCGGACCTGGGCCTGCCGTTCCACAGCCTGTCCGACGGCGATCTCAACAGCGAGTTCAGCACCGGCGGCGTCGGCGGCCAGCCGCGCATGAAGCTGCGTGACCTGCTGGCGCGCCTGAAGGCGACCTACACCGGCTCGATCGGTGCAGAGTTCATGCACATCGCCGAAGTCGAGCAGCGCCAGTGGATCTACAAGAAGCTGGAACTGGCCGGTGGCAACTACCAGCTGGACGCTGACACCCAGCGCCGCACGCTGGAGCGCCTGACCGCCGCCGAAGGCCTCGAGCGTTACCTGCANNTCGGCCGGCGACGTGAAGTACCACATGGGCTTCTCGGCCGACGTGGCCACCGACGGTGGCCCGGTGCACCTGGCGCTGGCGTTCAACCCGTCGCACCTGGAAATCGCCGATCCGGTCGTTGCCGGTTCCGTGCGTTCGCGCCAGGAGCGCCGCAAGGACACCGCCCGCAAGCAGGTCATGCCGATCCTCATCCACGGCGACGCGGCCTTCTCCGGCCAGGGCGTGGTCATGGAGCTGTTCCAGATGTCGCAGGCCCGCGGCTTCGCCGTCGGCGGCACCGTGCACATCGTGGTCAACAACCAGGTCGGCTTCACCACCTCCAACCCGCTGGATACGCGTTCCACGCGCTATGCCACCGACGTGGCGAAGATGATCGCCGCACCGGTGCTGCACGTGAACGGCGATGATCCGGAAGCGGTCGTGTTCGCCGCGCAGCTGGCCTTCGAGTTCCGCCAGAAGTTCGCCAAGGACGTGGTGATCGACCTGATGTGCTACCGCCGTTGGGGCCACAACGAGGCCGACGAACCGGCGATCACCCAGCCGCTGATGTACCAGGTGATCCGCAAGCACCCGACCACCCGCGAGCTGTACGCCGAGCAGCTGGAAAAGGCAGGCGTGATCGCCGCCGGCGCCGGCAAGGCGATGGTCGATGCGTACCGCGACAAGCTGGACGGTGGCGAAGTGACCACCGAACTGGCCAAGGTCGAGAAGACCCCGCCGACCAGCCCGCTGTTCGTCGATTGGCCGAAGCTGCTGGAAGGCAAGCTGTCCGATGAAATCTCCACGAAGGTGGACAAGGACAAGCTGGTCGAGCTGGCCAAGCTGATCAACACCGTGCCGGAAGAAGTGCAGCTGCACTCGCGCGTGTCGAAGGTCTACGACGACCGCCGCAAGATGGCCGCCGGCGAGATCCCGGGCGACTGGGGCTTTGCCGAGAACCTGGCCTACGCCACCCTGCTGGACGAGGGCAATGCCCTGCGCCTGGTCGGCCAGGACGTCGGCCGCGGCACCTTCACCCACCGCCACGCGATCCTGCACGACCAGAAGACCGACAACTACTACCTGCCGCTGCGGCAGCTGGTGGATTCGCCGGAGAAGGCCACCATCATCGATTCGCTGCTGAGCGAAGAAGCCGTGATGGCCTACGAGTACGGTTTCTCGACCACCGATCCCAACACCCTGTGCATCTGGGAAGGCCAGTTCGGCGACTTCGCCAACGGCGCCCAGGTGGTGATTGACCAGTTCATCGCCGCCGGCGAAGCCAAGTGGGGCCGCATCTCTGGCCTGACCCTGCTGCTGCCGCACGGCTATGAAGGCCAAGGCCCCGAGCACTCCTCGGCACGCCTGGAGCGCTTCCTGCAGCAGTGCGCCGAGAACAATATGCAGGTCGCCAACTGCACCACGCCGGCCAACTACTTCCACATCCTGCGTCGTCAGCTGCACCGCGAGTTCCGCAAGCCGCTGATCCTGATGACGCCGAAGTCGCTGCTGCGTCACAAGAAGGCCGTCTCGACCCTGGCCGACATGGCCGAGGGTTCGTCCTTCCACCGCGTGCTGCGTGACGATGCCGAGCTGCGTCCGACCGTCGCCGGTGTCTCGCTGAAGTCCGACAAGGACATCCGCAAGGTCATCGTCTGCTCGGGCAAGGTTTACTATGACCTGCTCGACGCCCGCGAAAAGGCTGGCATCAACGACATCTACATCCTGCGTCTGGAACAGTTCTATCCGTGGCCGATCAAGTCGATCTCGGCGGAACTGGCCCGCTTCCCGAACGCTGATCTGGTATGGTGTCAGGAAGAGCCGAAGAACATGGGCGGCTGGACCTTCGTGGATCCGTGGCTCGAACTGACCCTCGAGAAACTTGACGTGAAGGCCAAGCGCGCCCGTTACGTCGGTCGTCCGGCTTCGGCCTCGACCGCCGCGGGCCTGATGAGCCGCCACCTGAAGGAACTCGAGACCTTCCTCGCCGAGGCCATGGCCTAACCGCCGTCGTCGCACTAGAATGTATTTAAAGACCCGTTACGAAAAAGAGCCCCTGCAATGGCTGATATTCTGACCCCCGCCCTCGGTGAATCCGTATCCGAAGCCACAATCGCCAAGTGGACCAAAAAGGTCGGCGACGCGGTGAAGAAGGACGAAGTCCTCGTCGAACTGGAAACCGACAAGGTTTCTCTGGAAGTCGTGGCCCCGGCTGACGGCACCTTGGCCGCCATCAATGCCGGTGAAGGTGACACCGTGGTTCCCGGCACCGTTCTGGGTCAGGTCTCTGAAGGTGCCGCAGCGGCTGCGTCGGCTCCGGCCGCTGAAGCCCCTGCCGCAGCGGCTGCTCCGGCTGCTGCTGCCGGTGGCGCTTCGGTTGATGTCGCTGTCCCGACCATGGGCGAAAGCGTCGCCGAGAATTCGGTCGGCAACTGGCTGAAGAAGTCGGGCGACACCGTCGCTAAGGACGAGCTGCTGGTCGAGATCGAAACCGACAAGGTCGCTGTCGAAGTGTCGGCTCCGGAAGCTGGCGTGCTGACCATCAACGTGGAATCCGGCGCTGCCGTCACCCCGGGTCAGGTCATCGCTACCATTTCGGCTTCGGGCGCACACCTGTCGCCGTCGGTCCAGCGCGTGGTTTCGGAAAACAACCTGAACCCGTCCTCGATCGCCGCTTCGGGTCCGAAGGGCAACATCACCAAGGCTGACGCCATTGCCGCCATCGGTGCCGCTTCGGCGGCTCCGGCTCCGGCTGCTCCGTCGGCTCCGCGTGAACTGGCCCCGCGCGAAGAGCGCGTGAAGATGACTCGCCTGCGTCAGACCATCGCCCGT
>DMTA01000576.1 GCA_003454835.1 Achromobacter sp.
GGCGCCCAGGAGCTTCATGCGGTAGACGTTGGAGGCCTGGCGGCGCACGTCTTCGCTGCCCATGTACACGACGCATTCCATGCCGTAGCGGGCCGCGACCGTGGCAGTGGCCACGCCGTGCTGGCCCGCGCCGGTTTCGGCGATGACGCGCGGCTTGCCCATGCGCTTGGCCAAAAGGGCCTGGCCGATGCAGTTGTTGACCTTGTGCGCGCCGGTGTGGTTCAGGTCTTCGCGCTTGAACCAGATCTGGGCGCCGCCCACGAGTTCAGACCAGCGCCGGGCATGGTAGACCGGGCTGGGCCGGCCCACGAAATGCTTGAGCTCGTAGTTGAATTCTTCGAGGAAGGCGGGATCGACCCGGTAACGGTCGTAGGACGCGCGCAAGTCGTCGAGCGCGTGCATCAGCGTTTCCGCCACGAAAACACCGCCATAAGGCCCGAAATGGCCCTTGGCATCCGGAAAGTCGTAAGGTTTCACCACAGCATCTCCCCCGGGATCGCGGCAGGCCACTGCCGGCCGCAAATCCGGTTTGCAACCCGGCATTTTACCTGACGCGGACGGCGCCGGCGTGCCGCCCGCCCCCGGGCGCCCCGCACGTCAGAGGGACTGCCCCATGCGGCGCAGGAAGGTTTCGCACGCCGCCAACTGGTCCAGAGCCACATATTCGTTGGGCTTGTGGGCCTGTTCAATGTGGCCCGGGCCGCAGACGACCGTGGGGATGCCAATGCCTTGGAACAGCCCGGCTTCGGTGCCGTACGCCACCTTGCGGGTCGCGCGGTCTTCGGTCAGGGCGCGCACCAACTGCGTAATGGCGGCTTCTTCCGAGGCCTCCAGGGCAGGCGCGGCGGCGCCGGTCTCGATTTCGATGCTGGCGCCGTCGAATTCGGCCTTCATCTTCGGCAGCAGTTCTTCGCGCACGTATTTTTCGACTTCCGCCTGGATGTCGTCGGGACGCATGCCCGGCAGATTGCGGAATTCGTAGGTGAATTCGCACAGTTCGGGAATGGTATTGACTGCGATGCCGCCCCGGATCTGGTTGGTGGTCATCGTGGAGAACGGCACGTCGTAGAACTGGTCGTAGGGGCCGTTGGCCTTGAAGCTGTCGGCCAGGTCGCGGATGCGGCAGATCAGGCGGGCGGCGTATTCGATGGCGTTGCAGCCGCGCGGCGTGAGCGACGAGTGGGCCGCCTTGCCGTGCACCTTGCAGCGAAAGAGATTGATCCCCTTGTGCGCCACCACCACCTGCATGCCGGTGGGTTCACCCACCACGCAGCCCTCGGGGCGGATGCCGCGCTCGTGCAGGTCTGCCAGCATGTACGGCGCGCCCGCGCAGCCGACTTCCTCGTCGTAGGAGAAGGCCAGGTGGAGGGGCTTCTTGCGCGGCATGGCCATGAATTCCGGCACCAGCGCCAGCGATCCGGCGATGAAGCCCTTCATGTCGCAGGCGCCGCGGCCGTAGAGCAGGCCGTCTTTTTCGATGAGTTTGAACGGGTCCGAGCTCCAGTCCTGGCCATCCACCGGCACCACGTCGGTGTGGCCCGACAGGACAATGCCGCCCTGCTGGTTGCCGTCTTGGGCGGGCAGCGTGGCGAACAGGTTGGCCTTGGTGCGCTCGGGGTTGTGCGCCAGCCATGCCTCGACGCCCTGGCCCTTGAGCCAGTCACGGACGGTTTCGATCAGGGCAAGATTGGAATTGCGGCTGGTGGTGTCAAAGCCAACCAGCGTTTCCAGCCAGGTGCGCGCGTTCATGTCACTACTCTCGTGGGGAAAAGACGCAGTGTAAAGCCAGGCGGCGGCCGCGTCCCGGACGGCCGCCATCTGGATGGCCGCTTTCCGAGGGGCAAGCTTCCGAACGACCGCTTTTCGGACGACGCGCAAGACGGCCGGGGCGGCACCGCCTAGAATGTCGCCCGGAAATTAAAGCCCCCAAGGAGATCCCGTGCAGCACAAAGCAGTCCCCACACGCAACATCGTGGCAGCGGTAATAGGCAACGCGCTCGAATGGTATGACTTCCTGGTGTTCGCGTTCATGACGCCGATCATCGCCAAACTGTTCTTTCCCACCGACCCCAGCGTCCCCGGCAGCGAACTGAACGCCATCCTGATGACCACCGCCATCTTCGGCGTGGGCTTCTTCATGCGCCCGGTGGGCGGCATCATCCTGGGCCTGTACGGCGACCGCAAGGGCCGCAAAGCGGCCATGGTGCTGGTGACCTCGCTGATGGCCGTGTCCATCGCGCTGATCACGGTGGCCCCGACCTACCACGCGGCCGGCATCCTGGCCCCGATCTTCATCCTGATCGCGCGCCTCCTGCAAGGCTTCTCGGCGGGCGGCGAATTCGGCACGTCCACGGCGCTGCTGATCGAAATGGCGCCCAACGGCAAGCGCGGCTTCTATGGCTCGTGGCAGATGGCGGGCCAGATGCTGGCGCTCCTGATCGGCGCGGCCTGCGGCACGCTCATCACCGAGTTCTTCACCGAGCAGCAGATTGCTGACTGGGCATGGCGCCTGCCGTTCGCCTTCGGCCTGGTGATTGTCCCGATCGCCATCTATATCCGCCGCAACGTCGACGAAACGGACGCCTTCAAGCAGATGAAGGAAGCCGACCGCCAGGCCGCCGAACGCGGCGAGGTCAAGCGCCTGTCGCTGGGCCAGATGCTGCGCACCCACACCCGCGAGACGCTGATCGGCGTGGGCCTCGTCGTAACGGCCACGGTGTCGATCTACATCACCTTCACGTATCTGGTCACCTATTCGACCAAGGTGCTGATGCTGCCGCTGAACCAGACCTTCCTGGTGCAGATGGCCGGCGCGGCGCTGATGGTGGTGCTGACCCCGTTCATGGGCGCCTGGTCCGACCGCATTGGCCGTCGTCCGCTCGTGATCAGCTCGCTGATTGGCTACCTGATCGTGCTGTATCCGCTGTATTTCTGGCTGTCGGACGCGCCGTCTATCGGCCGCCTGCTGACCGTGCAGGTCGTGGTCTGCATTTTCGTGTCGGCGTTCTTCGGCGTGTTCAGCACGGTGATGGCCGAGCTGTTCCCGGCGCGCGTGCGTTCCGTGGGCCTGTCCCTGGCGTACAACGTGGCCGTGATGATCTTCGGCGGGTTCGCGCAATTCATCGTGACCTGGCTGATCAAGACCACCGGCTCGCCCATGGCGCCCGCTTACTACGTGATGTTTGGCGTGGCGCTGGGCCTGGTTGCCGCGTTCTACATGCGCGATCGTGCGCATGAAGAACTGGAGCACTGAAGCCTGAACCACCGCGTGCCGCCGCCAGGTCTTCGCGCCAGCGGTGGCGGCCGCGGAGAATGATCCGGCAGCGGTTCTCTCTGCCGGAGGCTGCGCCTAGCGGCGCGTTGCCGACGACACGCCCTGCACTTCGGCCAGGGCATCCAGCGCGCGGGACAGCGATTCGCCGCCGCGCACTTCCACCGTGAACACCATATGGGCCAGCGACTGCTTGCTCTGCGTGTTCACGCCCACGACGTTCAGGCGCAGGCGCGCAAATACTTCGGACAGATCGCGCAAGAGGCCCGAGCGGTCGTGCGCGCGCACGCTGATGTCCACCGGATAGAAGGTGTCGGCCGTTTCGCCCCAGGCCACTTCGATCACGCGTTCGGGCTCGCGCGCGGCCAGCGCCAGATAGCTGTGGCAGTCGCGGCGATGGATCGACACGCCGCGCCCCCGCGTCACGAAGCCGGAGATCGCATCCGGGGGCGCCGGACGGCAGCAACGGGCCAACTGCGTCAGCAGCGACCCCACCCCCACCACCAGCACGCCGCTCTTGCCGCTTTTCTCGGCGCTGCCGGCGCTGGCGTGCCGCAAGGCCGCTGGCGTGGGCTCGACTGCGGGCGCCGGCTGCTGGAACACCGCGTCGATCTGCCTCAGGCTGAATTCTTCCTTGGCGGCGGCAACGTAAAGGTCGTCGGCCCGCGCAAAGCCCAGGTTCTGGGCCAGCTGTTCCAGATTGATGGCCGTCTTACCCAGGCGCTGCAATTCTTTTTCGACGAGCGCCTGCCCTTGCGTGATGCGCTGCTGCAGTTCAATCGCGTTGAACCACATGCGCACCTTGGCGCGGGCGCGCGGGCTGGCCAGAAAGCCAAGCTGGGGATTGAGCCAGTCGCGCGACGGGCCGCCCGACTTGGCGGAGATGATCTCCACGGTCTGGCCGGTGGACAGGTGCGTCTGCAGCGGCACCATCTGCCCATCGACGCGCGCGCCGCGGCAGCGGTGGCCCAGATCGGTATGCAGGTGATAGGCGAAATCCACCGGCGTCGCGCCGGCCGGCAGTTCGATCACGCGCGCCTGAGGCGTCAGCACGTAGATGCGTTCGTCGGTATGCGCCGGCGCCGTCACCGCGCCGCGGCTCTTGCCCGCGGCGGCTCGGCCCGTAGCGGGCTTGGCGGGGGGGGGGGGGGNNCGGCGTGTTTTCGCCTCCCTCGACATCGGTGTTCCAGGCCAGCAGCTGGCGCATCCAGGCCAACTGCCGGTCGTATTCGCTGGAAGCGGCCACCTGCCCGCCCTTGGCGCCCGCTTCCTTGTAGCGCCAATGCGCGGCCATCCCGTATTCGGCGAACTGGTGCATCTCGCGCGTGCGGATCTGCACTTCGAAGGGACGGCCGTCGTCGTCGGCCACCACCGTGTGCAGCGACCGGTAGCCGTTGGGCTTGGGCCGTGAGATGTAGTCGTCGAACTCGTCGGACAGCGGCGTCCACATTTCGTGCACCATGCCCAGCGCCGTGTAGCAGGCGCGCACGTCGTCGACGATGACGCGCAGCGCCCGCAGGTCGTACATCTGGGAAAAATCCAGGCGCTTGACGCGCATCTTGTTCCAGATGCTGTAGATGTGCTTGGGTCGGCCGCTGACCTCGGCGTCGATGCCGCTCTTGGCCAGCGCCTGCTGCAGGCGCGTGATGGCGCCCGCGATGAAGGCCTCGCGCTCGACCCGCTTTTCTTCGAGCAAGCGGGCGATGTGCTTGTACTTTTCGGGTTCGAGGAAGCGGAAGGACAGGTCTTCCATTTCCCATTTGATCTGCCAGATGCCCAGCCGGTTGGCGAGCGGCGCGTACAGGTCCAGCGTTTCGCGGGCAAAGCTGGGTGAGCACGGCGCCTTGCTTTCGGCGTGCCAGCGCAGCGTGCGCAACCGGGACGCCAGGCGCATCAGCACGATGCGCAGGTCAGCCGCCATGGCCAGCAGCATCTTGCGCTGCATTTCCTTTTGCGACCCGCTTTCGGCCGACGCATCGCTGGCCTGCCGGGCCACCACGCCCAGGCGCAGCAACGCGTAGGCGCCCTGCACCAGCCGCGCGATTTCCGCGCCGAAGGCGACGGCGATGGGGTCGTTGCGCAACGAGGGCGCGGGGGCCATCAGATCGGTGGGCAGCGCGGCCAGCA
>DMTA01000536.1 GCA_003454835.1 Achromobacter sp.
GCCCGCGTCCAGCGCCGCGCGCATCAGCTCGCCCACGCCGTGGCTGCTGGCGCGCATCGGGTCGCGCTTCGCCGGTGCAATCAATTCAAGACCCGCCGCCGCGGCCATCTCGATGACGGCGGTGCCGTCTTCCAGCAGTCCCCATACGGCGTCGACCTTGTGGCCGAGCGCGTCGTTGACTGTGATCTGCCGCTCCTTGCCGCCAGTCGCCGCGAGCACGGCTTCGACCGTGCCTTCCCCGCCGTCGGCCATCGGGACGCACACCGTATGCGCGCCGGGAAAGGCCGCATTGACGCCGCGCGCAATGGCGGCGGCCGCATCCGGCGCGGAAACGCTTTCTTTGAACGAGTCGGGAGCGATGACGATTTTCACGGTGTCGTTGGGCGTGTTGAGGGTCGGAAATGTCACCCATGATACCCGTGGCAACGCGGCCGGCGTACCATAGCGCTTTCGTTGTTTTTGCGAGAGTGGACCGCCATGCCTGTATTGCGCCGCACCAAAATTGTCGCCACCCTGGGACCCTCGACCTCGTCGCCCGAACGCATCGACGCGCTCATCCGCGCGGGTCTGGACGTGGCGCGGCTGAACTTCTCGCACGGCAGCGCGGACGATCACCGCGAACGCGCGCGCCTGGTGCGCGAGATCGCCGGCAAACAAGGCCGCTACGTCGCCATCATGGGCGACCTGCAGGGGCCCAAGATCCGCATTGCGCGCTTTGTCGACAAGCTGGTGCAACTGCAGGTGGGTCAGCCGTTCACGCTGTCGCGCGTCCATCCCAAGGACGCGGGCACCGCCAGCATCGTGGGCATCGATTACCCCGAACTCGTCACCGACTGCCGCGTGGGCGACGAGCTGCTGCTCGATGACGGCCGCGTCGTGTTGGTCGTCGACCGCGTCGAAGGCGACGAGGTCCACACCACCGTCACGGTGGGCGGCCCGCTGTCCAACAACAAGGGCATCAACCGCCGCGGCGGGGGCCTGTCGGCGCCCAGCCTCACCGACAAGGACCGTGTCGACATCAAGCTGGCCGCTGAAATGGAACTGGACTACGTGGCCGTGTCGTTTCCGCGCTATGGCAGCGACATCGACGAGGCCCGCACCCTGCTTGCCGCCGCCGGCAGCCAGGCGTGGATCATCGCCAAGATCGAACGCGCGGAAGCCGTGGCCGACGACGAAGCCCTGGACGCGCTGATCCGCGCCAGCGACGGCGTCATGGTGGCGCGCGGCGACCTGGGCGTCGAAGTGGGCGATGCCGAACTCGTGGGCATCCAGAAGCGCATCATCCAGCACGCGCGCACGCTGAACAAGGTTGTCATCACCGCCACGCAGATGATGGAGTCGATGATCTCCAGCCCCATGCCGACGCGCGCCGAAGTCTCGGACGTGGCCAACGCGGTGCTGGACTACACCGACGCCGTCATGCTGTCGGCCGAAAGCGCCTCGGGCCAGTACCCGGTCGAAACCGTGCAGGCCATGGCGCGCGTGTGCCTGGGCGCCGAAAAGCACCCCACCTCGACCAAGTCGCATCACCGCATGGGCGAGACCTTCACGCGCTGCGACGAGACCATCGCGCTGGCGGCCATGTATGCGGCCAACCATTTCCCCGGCGTGAAGGCCATCATTGCGCTGACCGAAAGTGGCCACACGCCGCTCATCATGTCGCGCATCCGCTCGGGTGTGCCGATTTACTGCTACAGCCCGCACAGCGTGACGCAGAATCGCGTGACGATGTTCCGCGGCGTATACACGATTCCGTTTTCGCCGTCGGACTACGATCCTGCCGACCTGTCCAACGCCGCCATCGACGAACTGCGCAAGCGCAATCTGGTGCAGACGGGCGACTGGGTCATCCTGACCAAGGGCGATTTTTATCGCGACAGCGGCGGCACAAACGGGATGAAGATCCTGCTGGTGGATTGAGGCGGACGCGTTGCGGCGCGGCGCGGGCGTGAATGCCGGCCGCCGCGCGCGGCCGCTGGACCGACCGTTGTGTTTGGCCGTTGTGTTTGGCCCTTGTGTTGGGCCCTTGTGTCGGGCTGTCGCGTCCGGCAGTTATGTCCGGCCGTTATGTCTTACCCGAAGAACCAGTAGCACACGCCGATCGCGGCCAGCACGCCGGCCAGATCGGCGGTCAGCGCGCAGCCGACCGCATGGCGGGCGCGCAGGATCCCCACCGATCCGAAATACACCGCCAGCACGTAGAACGTGGTCTCGGTGCTGCCTTGCACCACCGCAGCCAGCAGCGCCGGGAAACTGTCGACGCCGAAATGCGTCATGGTTTCCAGCATCATCGCGCGCGCGGCGCTGCCCGAGAACGGCTTGACCAGCGCGGTGGGCAGCGCGTCCACGAACCGCGTGTCCCAGTTGGCCTGCGCGGCCACCCAGCGGATACCGTCCAATAGAAAATCCAGCGCGCCGGACGCGCGCAGCACGCCCACGGCGCACAGCATCGCCACCAGATACGGCAGCAGGCTCTTGGCGATGTCGAACCCTTCCTTCGCGCCTTCGATGAAGGCCTCGTACACGGGCACCTTCTTCCAGGCGCCCACGATCAGGAACGCCAGCAGGATGCCGAACAGCGTCAGGTTGCCCAGCAACGAGGACAGCGAGGCGATCGCCGCCGCCGACATGCTGGCCAGGAGCGCCATGAAGCCGCCCAGCACAAGCGCCGCGCCGCCCAGCCACAGCAGGATGACGGGATCGGCCAGGCGCAGGCGCTGGCACAGCACCACCGCCAGAAAGCCCGCCAGCGTGGACGCGCTGGTGGCCAGCAGGATAGGCAGAAAGACGAGGGTGGGATCGGGCGCGCCCTGTTGTGCGCGGAACATGAACAGTGTGACGGGCAAGAGCGTCAGCGACGACGCATTGAGCACCAGAAACAGAATCTGCGCGTTGGTCGCCGTGTCCGGCTTGGGATTGAGCGATTGCAGCTCGCGCATGGCGCGCAGGCCGATGGGCGTGGCGGCGTTGTCCAGCCCGAGGCCGTTGGCCGCGAAGTTCAGCGTGATCAGGCCGATGGCCGGATGATTGCGCGGCACCTCGGGCATCAGGCGCGCGAATAACGGACCGAGCACATGCGCCAGCTTTTCGACGAGGCCCGCGCGTTCCGCGATGCGCAGGAAGCCTAGCCACAGCGTCAGCGTGCCAAACAGCAGCACCATCACTTCCACGGACGCGCGCGCCATGTCGAACAGACTGGCGACCATCTGGCGAAAGACTTCGGGATCTCCGATGAACAGCCAGCGGTATAGCGCGGCCGCGGCGGCGGTGAGGAAGAAGCCAAGCCAGAGTTTGTTCAGCATGCGGACGTGCCCGGACAGCGGTTGATCGCGCATCTGCGCGGCGACGCTCATTGTCGCAGAGTCGGTAAGCCGCAGCTTGGCCGCGCGGCGCCAATTCTGGTACTTTGCCCCGATATGTCTTGTAGCGAACAACAGGGGGACCCATGGATTTCAACGCCTGGCGCCGGCGCCGCATTTCGGAACCCGCATACCGCTGGGCCCGCAATGCATTGCCGGCCATGTCGGCCACCGAACGCGAAGCCATCGAAGCCGGCGACAGCTGGTGGGACGCCGACCTGTTCACGGGCAACCCCGACTGGCGCAAGCTTCTGGCCGTGCCGCCCGCCATGCTGACTTCCGACGAGCAACGGTTCCTCGACGGCCCCGTTCGCGAACTCTGCGGCATGCTGGACGAATGGGACATCTCCTGGAACCGCCGCGACCTGCCGCCGCAGGTCTGGGCGTTCCTGAAGGCGCAGCGCTTCTTCGGCATGATCATTCCGCGGCGCCATGGGGGCCTGGGCTTTTCGCCTTACGCGCACTCCGAGGTGGTGCGCCGCATATCTGCCTATTCCATCACCGCCGGCGTCACGGTCATGGTGCCGAACTCGCTGGGACCCGGCGAACTGCTCATGCAGTTCGGCACGCAGGCACAGCGCGATTACTGGCTGCCGCGGCTGGCCGATGGCCGTGAAGTCCCTTGCTTCGGCCTGACCAGCCCCGAAGCCGGATCGGACGCCGCTTCGATGGTCGATACCGGCATCGTGTGCCGGCAGGTCGTGGACGGGCGCGAGCTCATCGGCATCCGGCTCAACTGGCACAAGCGCTACATCACGCTGGGGCCGGTGGCCACGGTGCTCGGGCTGGCGTTCAAAATGTCCGACCCCGACGGCATCCTGGGCGGCGCCAAGGACATCGGCATTTCCGTGGCGCTGGTTCCCACGGACGCGCCCGGTGTCGAGATCGGCCGTCGTCACCTGCCCGCCATGCAGGTCTTCCAGAATGGGCCCAACTCGGGCCGTGACGTTTTCGTGCCGCTGGATGCGCTGATCGGCGGCGTGGAGCGCGCCGGACAGGGCTGGCAGATGCTGATGAGCGCGCTGGCCGCCGGCCGCGGCATTTCGCTGCCGTCGCTGTCGGCCGCCGCCACGGCGATGTGCGCGCACACCACCGGCATGTACGCCCGGGTGCGCGAGCAGTTCGGCATTCCGATCGGCAAGTTCGAGGGCGTGCAGGAACGCCTGGCCAGCCTGGCCGGCAACGCCTATCTGGTCGAGGCCGCGCGCCGCCTGACCTGCGCCGCGCTCAACCAAGGCGTCAAGCCCGCAGTCGTGTCCGGCATCATGAAGTACCACGCCACCGAGCGCATGCGCACGTCGGTAAACGACGCGATGGACGTGCATGCGGGCCGCGCCGTCATGGACGGGCCCAGCAATTACCTCGGCTCGCTGTACCGCGCCGTGCCTATCGCCATCACGGTCGAGGGCGCCAACATCCTCACGCGCAATCTGATCATCTTCGGGCAGGGCGCCATCCGGGCGCATCCCTACCTGATGCCGGAGATCCTGGCGCTGGGCAATCCGGACGAGGAACGCGGCATCGAAGTCTTCCACGATGTCTTCTGGCGCCACCTGCGCCACGCCGGCATGAACACGCTGCGCGCGATCGGCCGCGCCTGGACGGGCGGCATGCTGGCGCCCGCACCGGCCTCGG
>DMTA01000539.1:0-227 GCA_003454835.1 Achromobacter sp.
TCGTCGATGCGCTGGGCCTGCTGCTGCAGCCGTTCGCCGGGGTGGCGCAGGCGACGGGTCAGGCCTTCCAGTCGCATGGCGTCACGGTGCAGACGATCACGCATGCGCAGCACCAGACGCTGTTGCAGCCCGCTCAGCCGGTGTTGCAGGTCGGCGCTGCTGGGTGCCAGCAGCTCGGCAGCCGCGGATGGCGTTGGCGCGCGGACGTCGGCGACGAAGTCGGCGAT
>DMTA01000539.1:326-17314 GCA_003454835.1 Achromobacter sp.
ACCACGGCGCTGACAATCGGCGTGACACAGGCATCCACCGCGCGCGCCACCGCTTCTTCGTTGAAGCACCAGAGGTCCTCCAACGAACCGCCGCCGCGAGCCAGGATCAGCGCATCGAAGCCCTGGGCATCGGCCAGCTGCAGTGCGCGGACAATCTGCGCGGTGGCTTCGCGACCTTGCACGGCGGTGGGGATCAGCGTCAGCTCGACCTGCGGCGCGCGGCGTTTGAACACCGAGATGATGTCGCGGATCACCGCGCCGGTCGGCGAGCTGACGATGCCAATGCGCCGCGGGTGGGTGGGCAGGGCGGCCTTGCGTTCGGCAGCGAACAGACCTTCGGCGCTGAGCTTTTCCTTGAGTGCCTCGAAGGCCAGGCGCAAAGCGCCGTCGCCGGCCGGCTCCAGCGTATCGAGAATCAGCTGGTAGTCGCCGCGTCCCTCGAACAGCGAGACCTTGCCGCGTACCCGCACCGCCAGGCCGTCGCGCAGGGTCTGGCGAACCCTCGCCGCGTTCTGCCGGAACAGGGCACAGCGCACCTGGGCGTTCTTGTCCTTGAGCGTGAAATAGATGTGGCCGGAAGCCGGGCGGGCGAGGTTGGAAATCTCGCCTTCAACCCAGACCTGGGCGAACACGTCCTCGAGCAACAGGCGGGCGCGACCGTTGAGCTGACTGACGGTCAGTACTTCGCGATCAAGATTGAGACGCTGGAAGGGATCTTTGAGCATGGCGGCGATGATAAGCCGGGCGCGACCAGGCGGAAACCGAAACTGCTTCGCCTCCGTCCAGCGGGCCTTGACCGGCCAACGGGTGGCGCTAAGCTGCGCGGCCTTTCTTCATCCCCCGTTCCGAGCCGCCATGAGCCACAGTCAAGCGATCATCGTGCCGCGCATTTCCACGTTTCCAGCGCACGAAGCCAAGGCGCGAATGATTCTGCGCTGGCTGGCCGAGCGGCGCATCGTCGAGGCGCTGCCGACCACCTGTGGTCGCGGTGTTGGCGGCATGGGCTACGCTATCGCTTCCGGCGCGCGCAGTGTCGTGCAGCATCCGGAACGCTTGCCTTTTGGCGAGGCCATCAACGGTCTTGAAGTGGTGACCAAGCGCTGCATCTACACGCCAACACGGGATTTCGCCGAGGAGGCAGGCTGCCCCGAATGCCGTCGCGAGATTGGCGAGGCGTTGTTTGAAAGCCTCGACGAGTGGATGCCTAAGCAGACCGACAATTTCACCTGTCCGGAATGTGGCTTCGAAGACGACATCAACGGCTTCCTGTTCATTCCGGCGTGCGGCTTTTCCAATCTCGGCTTTATCTTCAATGGCTGGGGCGAGGCCGGCCTTCGCCAGTCGTTTCTCGATGAGTTCGCCGAACGCCTGGGCTTCAAGGTGGCGCTGGTGATTGATCGGCCGTGACTGATCGGTCATTTCGGCGATGCCGCGCATTTCGCCGTGCGCGACGCGCCTCACATCCGCATTGAGCGTGAAGGGGTGCGTGGGTATAATGCCGCGCTTCCTTTTTCCCGCCTGGGAGCCCCCGCCATGCTGCGTATCAGCCAAGAAGCCCTGACTTTCGATGATGTTCTCCTGATCCCGGGATATTCCGAGGTTTTGCCGAAGGATGTCAGCCTGAAGACCCGTCTGACCCGCGAAATCGAGCTGAACATTCCGCTGGTTTCCGCGGCCATGGACACCGTCACCGAAGCGCGCCTGGCCATTGCCATGGCTCAGGAAGGCGGCATCGGCATCATCCACAAGAACATGAGCATCGAGCAGCAGGCTGCCGAGGTGCGCAAGGTCAAGCGTCACGAGACCGCCATCGTTCACGATCCGGTCACCGTCACGCCGGAAACCAAGATCAGCGAGCTGCTGCGCAAGGCGCATGAACTGGGCTTCTCCGGCTTTCCGGTAGTGTCCGGCAAGGAGCTGGTCGGCATCGTCACCGGCCGTGACCTGCGCTTCACGCCCAACGCCGGCGATTCCGTCGCAGCGATCATGACGCCCAAGGACAAGCTGGTCACCGTGCTCGAAGGCACCGCCCTCGAAGAAATCAAGACCGAGCTCTACAAGCACCGCATCGAGAAGATGCTCGTGGTAGACGGCAATTTCCACCTGCGCGGCCTGGTCACCTTCCGCGATATCGAGAAAGCCAAGACCTACCCGCTGGCCTCCAAGGACAGCCAGGGTCGTCTGCGCGTCGGCGCAGCGGTCGGTACCGGCGCCGATACCGGTGAGCGCGTCGAAGCGCTGGCCGCTGCCGGTGTCGACGTGGTGGTGGTCGACACCGCTCACGGTCACTCCCGCGGCGTGATCGACCGCGTGCGCTGGGTGAAAGAGAATTTCCCGCAGGTGCAGGTGATCGGCGGCAACATCGCCACCGCCGAAGCCGCGCTGGACCTGGTAAAGGCCGGCGCCGACGCAGTCAAGGTCGGTATCGGCCCGGGCTCGATCTGCACCACCCGCATCGTTGCCGGCGTCGGCGTACCGCAGATCTCTGCCATCGCCAACGTCTCCGCCGCGCTGGAAGGCACCGGCGTGCCGATGATCGCCGATGGTGGCATCCGCTTCTCCGGTGACTTGTCCAAGGCCATCGTCGCCGGCGCCAACGCCGTGATGATGGGTTCGATGTTCGCCGGTACCGAAGAAGCGCCGGGCGAGATCGAGCTGTTCCAGGGCCGTTCCTACAAGGCTTACCGCGGCATGGGTTCGCTGGGAGCCATGTCCCAGGCGCAGGGCTCCTCGGATCGCTACTTCCAGGATTCCGCCGCTGGTGCCGAGAAGCTGGTGCCGGAAGGTATCGAAGGCCGCGTACCGTACAAGGGCTCGCTGGCGGCGATCATCCATCAGCTGATGGGCGGCCTGCGTGCTTCCATGGGCTATACCGGCAGCGCCACCGTCGACGAGATGCGCAGCAAGCCGCAGTTCGTGCGCATCACCGGTGCCGGCATGGCCGAGTCGCACGTGCATGACGTGCAGATCACCAAGGAAGCCCCGAATTACCGAGTGGGTTGATCCGCTCAGCTAGACAGGCGCCGGAAGCTGGCAGCGGGAGCGGGGAGAAATCCTGGCTTCGGCTTCCAGCTTCCGGCTTTCAGCTTCAGGCTCTTTCCGAAGGAAAGCTCATGGCTCACCAAGACATTCACGCCCACCGCATCCTGATCCTCGACTTCGGTTCCCAGTACACCCAGCTGATCGCCCGCCGCGTGCGCGAGATCGGCGTGTATTGCGAGCTGCATCCGTGGGACATGAGCGAGGACGACATCCGTGCCTTCGCGCCACGCGGCATCATTCTCGCCGGCGGCCCGGAGTCGGTTCACGAGGCAGGCAGCCCGCGCGCGCCGCGGGCCGTGTTCGATCTCGGTGTGCCGCTGTTCGGCATCTGCTACGGCATGCAGACCATGTCCGAGCAGTTGGGTGGCAAGGTGCAGGGGTCCGACGTTCGCGAGTTCGGCTATGCCCGCGTCGATCTGGTCGGCAAGTCGAAGCTGTTCGACGGCATCGAAGACCACATGGATGACGACGGTGTGTTCGGCCTCGACGTGTGGATGAGCCACGGCGACAAGGTGACCACGCTGCCAGAAGGTTTCCATATCCTCGCCAGCACGCCTAGCTGCCCGATCGCAGCCATGGGTGACGACGACCGCCGTTACTACGGCGTGCAGTTCCATCCGGAAGTGACTCACACCCGCCAGGGCGGCCGCATCCTTTCCCGTTTCATTCTCGACATCTGTGGCTGCGAAGCGCTGTGGACGCCGTCCAACATCGTCGAAGACGCCATCGCCCAGGTGCGTGCCCAGGTCGGTGATGCCAACGTGCTGCTCGGCCTTTCCGGCGGTGTCGATTCGTCGGTGGTTGCGGCGCTGCTGCACAAGGCGATCGGCGATCAGCTGACCTGCGTGTTCGTCGACAACGGCCTGCTGCGCCTGCACGAGGGTGACCAGGTGATGGCCATGTTCNNGAGAAGAAGCGCAAGATCATCGGTCGTACCTTTATCGACGTGTTCGATGCAGAAGCCAGCAAGCTGGATAACATCCAGTTCCTCGCCCAGGGCACCATCTACCCCGATGTGATCGAGTCGGCTGGCGCCAAGAGCGGCAAGGCCCATGTGATCAAGTCGCACCACAACGTCGGCGGCCTGCCGGAGGAAATGAACCTCAAGCTGGTCGAGCCGCTGCGTGAACTGTTCAAGGACGAGGTGCGCAAGATCGGCCTGGAACTCGGCCTGCCCTACGACATGGTCTACCGTCACCCGTTCCCGGGCCCGGGTCTGGGTGTGCGCATCCTCGGCGAAGTGAAGAAGGAATATGCCGACCTGCTGCGTCGCGCGGATCACATCTTCATCGAAGAGCTGCGCAACTTCGACTGGTACCACAAGACCAGCCAGGCCTTCGTGGTGTTCCAGCCGGTGAAATCGGTCGGTGTGGTCGGCGACGGCCGCCGCTACGCCTGGGTCGTCGCGCTGCGAGCGGTGGAAACCATCGACTTCATGACCGCACGTTGGGCGCACCTGCCTTATGAGTTGCTGGAAAAGGTGTCCAACCGCATCATCAACGAAATCGAAGGCATCTCCCGCGTGACCTACGATGTGTCGAGCAAGCCGCCGGCCACCATCGAGTGGGAATGATCTGAAGCAATGAGGGCAGCCCAGGCTGCCCTCATGCTATGCGCAGCCTCCGCAGAGAGGCGCGTCGAGCCTGATGGGCCCATCAATTCGGACTGGCTGGAGCCCATGCATGTCCTTTACCCGTAGACAGATTCTCACCGGCCTGGCCGGTCTTGGTGTCGTCGGTCTCGCCGGCAGTGGCGCGCGCTACTGGCTCGGTCGCCCGGCCGACATCACCACTCATGACTACGAACTGATTGCCGCCCCGCTGGACGTGGAGCTGGTGCCCGGTCACGTCACGCCTGCCTGGGCCTATGGCGGGCAAGCGCCTGGCCTGGAGCTGCGTGGCCGTCAGGGCGACTGGCTGCGGGTGCGCTTCATCAACAATCTGCCCGAGCCCACCACCATCCATTGGCATGGCATTCGTCTGCCGCTGGAAATGGATGGCGTGCCCTACGTATCGCAGTTGCCGGTGTTGCCCGGCGAGTTGTTCGACTATCGCTTCCAGCTGCACGATGCCGGCAGCTTCTGGTATCACCCGCACACCAGCAGTGCCGCACAGCTGGGTCGCGGGCTGGTCGGTCCGCTGATTGTCGAGGAGCGCGAGCCAAGCGGTTTCAGGCACGAGCGCACGCTCAACCTGAAAAGCTGGCATGTCGACAAGCGGGGAGCGTTCACCGAATTCAGCGTGCCGCGCGAGGCGGCCCGTGGCGGCACGCCGGGCGTGCTGTCGACGGTGAATGGCACACATGCGCCCACGCTTGATCTGCCGGCCGGGCAGGTCGTGCGGCTGCGGCTGCTGAATCTCGACAACACCCTGACCTATCGGCTGAACCTGCCAGATAGCGAGGCGCGCATCTATGCGCTCGATGGACATCCGATCGCTCCGATGCCGCTGGGCAAGGAGTACTGGCTCGGTCCGGGCATGCGTATCGACCTGGCGCTGAAGGTGCCGGAGGCCGGCACGGAGCTGTCCTTGCGCAATGGTCCGCTACGGCTGGCGACGCTGCGCTCGGTGGCGCATGACGATGTCGCCGGCGACTGGCCGCCGGCGTTGCCGGCCAATCCCGTGGCGGAGCCGGATTTGCAGCGCGCGGAAACGCTGCGCTTCAACTTCGAGTGGGCCGGTACCTTGTCGACAGACGCCGCACAGGGCGGCGCCTATACCTTCTGGCAGATCAACGGCGAGGCCTAGGACATCAACGACAGGACCTGTGCCGATCGCCCGATTGCGACGCTGAAAAAGGATGGCCATTACATCTTCGAGCTGCGCAACCTCAGTCAGTACCAGCATCCGATTCATCTGCACGGGATGACCTTCAAGGTGATCTCGTCCAATCGCCGCAAGATCGATCCGTGGTTCACCGATACCTACCTGCTGGGCAAGAACGAGACGGCCCGTATCGCGCTGGTCGCCGATAATCCGGGTGTCTGGATGTTTCACTGTCATGTCATCGACCACATGGAAACCGGGTTGATGGCAGCGATCGAGGTGGTATGAGACAGGGCGGAGTAGGGCAGTGAGGAAGCCGCAGATCATCGACCGCAGCCAGGACGAGCGCTTCATGCGCGAAGCCCTGGCGCTGGCGGCGCAGGGCGCTGCGTTGGGAGAGGTGCCGGTCGGCGCTGTGCTGGTGCAGGACGGGCAGATCATCGGGCGCGGCTTCAACTGCCCGATCTCCCGACACGACCCCAGTGCGCATGCGGAAATGGTCGCGGTGCGGGATGCGGCGCAGGTGCTGCAGAACTATCGGCTACCCGGCGTGACGCTCTACGTCACGCTGGAGCCGTGCAGCATGTGCGCCGGTCTGATCGTGCATTCGCGGATCCAGCGCGTCGTCTATGGCGCCACCGAGCCGAAGGCCGGCGTGGTTGTCAGTCGCGGCCAGTTTTTCGATCAGGGCTTTCTCAACCACCGGGTGCTGGTCGAGGGTGGTGTGCTGGCCGAGGAGTGCGGGATGGTGCTCAGCGAGTTCTTCCGCCAGCGCCGGCAGAAGGGTTAGCGCGCCGCTGTTGTCGGCTGCAGCGTTTCATGGGCGGCGACGCTGCCCTGTGCCGGAAAGACCACCAGATGGTCGGCGGCGATGGCAATGCCGACTTCCTGCCCGGTGGGGTAGTCCGCATGGCTGGTGAAGATCGCCACCAGTTGATTGCCGGTGGGCAGCTGCAGCCGGTACAGCGTCGACGCGCCGAGGAAGGTCTTGCCGACGATAAGCGCCCGCAGCGGGCTGTCCGGCTTGTAGATGATGTCATCCGGGCGCAGCAGCACGTCTACCGAGCTACCTGCGGGCCAGTTGTAGGCGCGGTTGCCGCGAATCGGGCCTAGCTCGGTCTGTACCGTTTCAGGGTCCAGCAGCTGCCCGCGGATGAAATAGCCCTGGCCGATAAAGCTGGCCACGAAGGGCGTCAGCGGTTCGTGGTAAAGGTTGAACGGGGTGTCCCACTGCTCCAGGCGACCGTCCTTGAACACGCCGACCTGATCGCTGACGGCGAAGGCTTCTTCCTGATCATGGGTGACCAGAATGGCGCTGGTGTTGCGCGCCTTGAGAATCTCGCGCACTTCATGGCTGAGGCGCCGGCGCAGTTCGACGTCGAGGTTGGAGAACGGCTCGTCCAGCAGCAAAAGTGCAGGCTCGGGCGCCAGGGCGCGGGCCAGTGCGACGCGCTGCTGCTGTCCCCCGGAGAGCTCGTGCGGATAGCGTTTGCCAAGGGCGGACAGGTGCACCAGTTCGAGCATCTCGGAGACGATCCGCGAGCAGTCAGGCTGCTTGCGAATCCCGAAGGCGATGTTCTCCGCCACGGTCAGATGGGGAAACAGCGCGTAGTCCTGAAAGACCATGCCGATGCGGCGCTTCTCCGGCGCCAGGGTGAAGCCCGAGCGGGAAATGACCGACTCCGCCAGGTGGATTTCGCCCTGGTGCACCGGCTCGAAGCCGGCGATAGCACGCAGCGTGGTGGTCTTGCCGCAACCGGACGGGCCCAGCAGGCAGCCGATGTCGCCGCGGTTCAGATGCAGGTTGAGGTGCTGGACGATGCTCTGCTCGCCGTAGCCGCAGGCCAGGTCACGCAGTTGTAGCAGCGGCGGCTCGTGTTTCATGCGTGGTGGTAGGCCGGCTCGACGAGAAACTCCAGCAGCGCCTTCTGTACATGCAGGCGGTTCTCGGCCTGATCCCAGGCCACGGAGCGCGGATCGTCGAGCAGGTCGTGGCTGATCTCCTCGCCGCGGTGGGCCGGCAGGCAATGCATGAACAGCACGTCCTCGGCAGCGCAATCGAGCAGAGCGCGGTCCACCTGATAGGGGCGGAACGTGGCCAGGCGCGCAGCGGCTTCGTCTTCTTGGCCCATGGAGGCCCAGACGTCGGTGCTGATCAGGTGTGCGCCTGCAGCCGCTTCGCGCGGATCACGCATTACCTGCACGCGATCACCGGCGCGCGCCATCAGCTCGGCCGTTTCCTCGTCCATCATGCTGCCGTGCTCGATGCTCTGCACGCCCGCCTTGATGGCGCGCTGGATGGCGGTGGGCGTGTAGGCGTGCACCGCCACGTAGGTGCCCCAGTCCGTCGCAGCATCCACCGCCGCGCGCAACTCCGGGTCGGTGAACGTCACCACATCCAACGGGCTGTGGGGCGACGACACGCCGCCACCGCCGGTCAGCTTGATCTGCGTCGCGCCCTGCATGAGCTGTTCGCGCGTGCGCAGGCGCACTTCGTCGGGGCTGTCGGCGATCGTGCTATCACCGGACAGATCGTGCCGCGAACCCGGCGCGCCCAGCGTGCGCGGCAGGTCCGCCATCGAGCGGAAGTCGCCATGCCCGCTGGTCACGCTGATCATCGCGCCGGACGGATAGATACGCGGACCGGGGATCACGCCCTGGTCCACCGCCAGCTTCAGGCTGAAGACCGAGCCGCCCAGGTCGCGCACCGTCGTGAAGCCGCGCATCAGCGTTTTCTTCGCCTCGACGCCCGCGACAATGTTGAGATACGTGGGGTCCTGCGTCATCGCCACCGCAAGCGGCACGCCCACGAACATGCTGTGCCAGTGCATGTCGATGAGACCCGGCATCAGCGTGCGGCCGCCGCCGTCGATGACGCGCGCACCATCGGCCGCGATCTTGTCCCGAGACACTTTTTCGATGACGTTGCCGTGGACCAGCACGCTGCTCGCGGGGCTCAACTCGCCAGATACGCCGTCGAAGATGCGCACGTTCTCGAACAGAATCCTGGAATCCGTTACGGCCTGCGGCGCCGCGGCATCCGTCGCAACAGGCAGACCATGGGAATGCGCCATCGTGGTGCCGAAAATCAGCGCGGCGGCGAGTGCAATGCCTGTCCTGACAATCATGATGAAACCTCGACGTGGATCATCCGCCCTCAGGACGGAAACAGGATCGGAATCAGCGTCACGCTGACCACCAGGGAAAACACCGCCAACGGCGTTCCAATCTTCAGGTAATCGGAAAACCCGAAGCCGCCCGCCACGCTGACCAGCGCGTTGGAGGGCGTCGAGACCGGAGACATGAATGCCGCCGACGCCCCGATGGCAACCGTCATCGCGAAGGCATAGGGCGATGCGTGCAGGCTTTCGGCAATGCTGATCGCAACGGGCCCCATCAGCACGGCGGTCGCCGTTCCGGACACGACCACCCCCAGGCATACCGTCGCCGTGAATATCAGCGCCAACTGCCCGTAAATGCCCCAGTCGCCCGCAAAATTCAACAGGAACTGCGCGGCAAGGTCCACGCCGCCGCTGCGCTTGAGTGCCAACGCAAACGGCAGCATCCCGACGATCAGTATCAGCGCGCGCCAGTTGATCGAACGGTAGGCCACATCAAGCGTGACGCAACCGAACGCGCCCATCAGCAGCGCCCCGATCAGGCCTGCCATTACGTTGGGCACCCAATCCGTCAGCATCAGGAAGATCACGGTGGCCAGCGCGACCAGCGCGTGAATCGCCCGATTTGGCACCGGGATCAGGGAATCGGCCTCAACGGGCATGGCCAGGCTGACCAGATCGTGCTCCTCGGCCTGCAGCGAGAAGATGCCCGCCCAAGGCCCCACAACCAGCAGCGTATCGCCCACGCGCATCCGCACGTCCGGCAGGTCGCGCAGCGCCTCTTTGCCACGCCAGACGCCGACGATGAACAGACCGTGGCGCTCCAGCACCACCGAATCCCGGGCGCTGGCGCCGACCAGCCGGGATTCCGCCGGGACGATCACCTCCACCATGCCCACGTCGCGCGCCTGATCGGCGAAATACACGCCGGACATCGCCAGCCGCTTGAGCAGATGGCGGCCGCAAAACCCGTCGATGTCGAAGCTATCGGCATCGCGGTCCAGCAACAGGATGTCGCCGGCTTCCAGCACGTCGTCCGCTGTCGCGCGCATCACCGCACGGGAAAACCGGGAGTTCCGCTCGATCGCGATGACGCGGGCTGACTTGCCGAGTTCCTCGGCCCAGATGCCAAGCTGGCGCCCGACGAGGTCGGACTCTTCCTGGACCAGAAGGCGGTACGCGCGGTTCTGCAGCGCATATTTGGTGGCCCAATCGCCCAGGCTGGGCCGGGGGGTGGCTCTCTGGCTCTGGCCAGCGTCGATGAGCCGCCGGGCGAACACCATATAGGCGATGCCGCCGGCCAGCATCACCACCCCGATCGGCGTGAAGTCAAAGAATCCGAAGCCTTCATATCCCGCATAGTTCAAGGCGCTGTTCAACACCAGGTTGGGTGTGGTCGCCACGAGCGTCAGCATGCCGCTGATGGCGGCGGCCGTTCCCATGGGCATCAATATCCGGCGGCTGGCCATGCCGGTCTTGCGGGCGATGCGCAGCACGATGGGAATGAAGATGGCGACCACCGCGGTGGAGCTCATCACGGAGCCCATCGTCCCAACTGCCCCCATCACCAGCAGGACCAGCCAGCCCTCGCTCTTGCCCCCGTGCCGCAGCAGCAGATCGCCTACGGCCTGCGCGACGCCGGTGCGCACCAGCCCCTCGCCGACCACGAAGAGGCACGCGATCAGGATGATGGCGGGATTCGAGAACCCGTCCAGCGCCTCGCGGTAGGTCACCGTGCCGCTCAGGGGCAGCAGCAGCATGACCAGCAACGCCACGGCATCCGAACGGGGCCGCCCGATGATGAACAGCGCAACCGCCGCGCAAAGGATGGTGAGGACGATCGCCAGTTCGCTGCCCATTGCCGTGCTGCCCCCTGCCCCTTTCGGCTAGAACGCCGTATTGCCCGTGCTGATTGCCCACACGCCGATGCCGCACGACACCAGCACGAGCAGCAGGATCGGCCACTCGTACGGCGCGAAGATGCTGCCGCGCTGCTCGCGGCGCGATATCAGGAAAAGAATGGTGCCCGGCGCATAGATGACGCAAGACAGGACGAAATACCGGAAGCCGCCCGCATACACCAGTCCGGCCGCATAGACCGTGGCCGCCACCGCGAGGCCCAGTTCAATCTTGCGGCGCCGGCTCCAGCCGTCATAGGTTTCGCCGCGCATCGCCAGCATCAACCCGAATGCCGCCACGAAGAAGTACGGAATCAGGCTCATCGAACTGGCCATGTTCTTCAGGAGCACGAAGGTGTCTTCGGTGAAGAGCGTGACGATCAGAAAGAGCTGCACGATGCCGTTGCTGAGCCACAGCGCCGCTGCCGGCACGCCGTGGCGGTTTTCCCGGCCCAGAAACGACGGCATGATGCCCGCGCCCGCCGCGGCGCGCAGCACTTCGGCGGCCAGCAGGATCCACGCCAGGTAGGCGCCCGCCACCGACACCATCAGCCCCACGCTGACCAGCATGCTGCCCCACGGTCCGACCGCGGCCCGCAGCACGCCCGCCATGGACGGATTGCGCAGCGAGGCCAGTTCCGCGCGCGGCAGCACGCCATACGACAGCATCGTCACCAGCACCAGCAGCGCCAGNNCAGCAGCGCCAGCACCAGCAGAAATCCGACGATTGTCGCCACCGCCACGTCCTCGCGGCGTTTGGCGTAGCGGGAATAGACGCTCGCGCCCTCCACGCCCAGGAACACGAACACCGTGACGAGCATCGTGTTGCGCACCTGTTCGAAAAGACTGCCCTTGCCCTCGCCGCTGAGCCCTTCGGCAATGTTGGCCCGCAGCACCTCCAGGTCCACGGCAAACGCGGCGAAGACAATGAAGATGGCGATCGGCACGACCTTGGCGATGGTCACGACCGTGTTCATGCCCGCGGCCTGCCGGATGCCGCGCAGGATCAGGAAATGGGTGGACCACAGCAGCACCGACGACGCCAGCACCGCGGACACGGTATCGCCATCGCCGAAGAACGGCAGCACGGCGCCCAGCGTGCCCTTGAAGATGACGAAGTAACTGACGTTGCCCAGGCAGGCGGCGGTCCAATAGCCCAGCGCCGCCAGAAAGCCCAGATACAGCCCGAATCCGGCCTTGGCATACGCGAAGATGCCGGCATCCAGATCGGGACGCCGGCGCGACAGGAACTGGAAGACCATCGCCAGCGTCAACATGCCGGTGCCGGCAATGGCCCAGGCCACCAGACCGCCCACCGGACCGGTATTGCGCGCAAAGACGCTGGGCAGCGAAAAGATTCCCGCCCCCACCATCGATCCCACCACCATGGCGGCAAGCGCCATGCGAGAAAGTTTGGCAGTTTCCCCGCTCACGTTCTTCTCCTCAAAGCGATCCGATAGTCGCGCGCCCGCGCGGCCGCCCTCTGCAGGGGCGGCCGCNNCCCCCCACGGCAGTGCCCCGCTAGGCGGGATCCCGCGAGATCGGGCACGTCATGCAGTGCCCGCCGCCGCGGCCCCGGCCCAGTTCGGCGCCGACAAAGGTGATGACCTCGACACCCGCCTTGCGCAGCAGCGTGTTGGTGTAGACGTTGCGGTCATACGCCAGCACAACCCCTGGCGAGATGCAGACCAGGTTGGCGCCGCTGTCCCACTGCGTGCGCTCGCGCAGATAGGCGTTGCCGCCCGTCTCGACGACGCGCATCTTCTTGATGCCCAGCGCCTCGCCGATCACGTCCACCAGCGACCCCTTGTCTTTATGCAGCTCCAGCGATCCCGGCGCGCTGCCTGGCCGGTACGAGAACGCCTGGATGTTGTTGACGATGTCGGGATACATCAGCACGCAATCGCGGTCGGCGAAGGTCAGCACGGTGTCCAGATGCATGGCGGCCCGCAGCTTCGGCATGGCCGCCACGATCACCCGGTCGGCCGCGTTCTTGGCGAAGAGGCTGGCCGCCAGCTGGCTGATGGCCTGGCGCGACGTGCGCTCGCTCATGCCGATCAGCACCGTGCGGTTGCCGATCGGCATGACGTCGCCGCCTTCCAGTGTGGCCAGCCCGTGGTCGGCCGTGGGATCGCCCCACCAGACGTTCACCTTGCCGGCAAAGCGCGGATGGAATTTGTAGATCGACGACGTCAGGATCGTCTCTTCGTGCCGCGCTGGCCAGTAAAGCGGATTGAGGGTGGCGCCGCCGTAGATCCAGCACGTGGTGTCACGCGTGTACAGCGTGTTGGGAAGCGGCGGCAGCAGGTATTCCGTGACGCCGGCGGCTTCCTTGATGAGCGTGAGCTGCTCGCCGCCGATCGATTCGGGGAACTCCTCGGTCGACAGCCCGCCGATCAGCGTCTCGGCCAGTTTGCGCGCCGGCAGGCCGTCCAGATAGCTGCGGATCTCGTCGAGCAGGCCCAGTCCAACCTGATTCGCCACGACCTGGTTGTCCAGGATCCACTTTTTCGCTTCGGGTATCGCGACCGTTTCGGCCAGCAGGTTGTGCATTTCCACGACGTCCACGCCGCGGTCCCGCATCTTCGTCATGAAGTCGAAATGGTCGCGTTTCGCGTTGTCGACCCACATGACATCGTCAAACAGCAGCGCATCACAATTGGAGGGCGTCAATCTTTCGTGGGCGCGTCCCGGCGCGCAGACCATCACCGTGCGCAATTGCCCGACTTCTGAATGGACTCCAAATTCCTCGGTATCAGCCATGACTAGCTCCCAGACGTTAGATGGCAATCCAGCCGTAGATCAGGCCAACAATGGCGGCCAGGGCTCCGACGCATGCCACGATGAAAACGACCAACTCCCAACCGGTGAAGAATTTCCGGCCCTGCTCGCGCCGGGCCCAGAAGTACAGGACCGACCCGGGCGCATACAACAGCGCCGACAGCAGCAGGAACTTCAAGCCGCCGGCGAAGATCATGAAGATTGTGTAGACGGCTGCGATGCTGGCAAGTGTGAGATCGCGCTTCTGGTCCTTGCCGCCGACATAGGTTTCGCCGCGCTTGGCCAGTTGCCAGCCGAAACCGGCGACCAGCAGATACGGAATCAGCGACATCGCGCTGGTCAGGCTGAGCATCAACGAGAATGCATCGCGTGACCAATACGTGCTGATGACGAAAAGCTGCACGATGATGTTGGTCACCCACAGCGCGACGACCGGCACGCCGTTCTTGTTCTCGCGGGCGAACGCGCGCGGCATGTCTTCGGTCTTTGCGGCCGCGTGCATCACTTCGGCGCAGATCAGCGACCAGGCCAGATACGCGCCCAGCACCGAAATCAGCAGACCGACGCTGACGAACACGGCGCCCCACGGCCCCACCACCGACTCCAGCACGCCGGCCATGGACGGCTGGCGCAGCGCCGCGATGTCGGTCTGTTGCATCGTGGCATAGGGCAGCAGAGACACCAGCACCATCAGCAATAGCGCGGTCACAAACCCGATCAGCGTGGCCACCCCCACGTGCGATCGCTTCGATGCGAAGCGCGAGTAAACGCTGGCGCCCTCAATGCCCAGGAAGACGAAGACCGTCACCAGCATGGTTCGCCGCACCTGCTCAAAAAGGCTGTAGCCGCTCATATCGCCCCAGAAATTGATGCGGAAGAGGTCAACCTTGAACGCCACGAACAGCACGATGATGAACACCACGATCGGGATGATCTTGGCCACCGTCACCACGGCATTGATGAACGCCGCCTGCTGCACCCCGCGCAGGATCATGAAGTGGAACATCCAGATGCCCACGGACGCCACAGCGATTGCGATGACCGTGTTGCCGTCGCCAAAGACGGGAAAGAAGGCGCCGAGCGTGGATTTGATCAGCACCCAGTACGACACGTTGCCGATGCAGCTGCCGATCCAATAGCCGAACGCGGACAGAAAGCCCAGGTAGTTGCCGAACCCGGCCTTGGCATAGGCAAAGACGCCAGCGTCCAGGTCGGGCTTGCGTTCGGCCAGCGCCTGGAACACGCGCGCCAGCGTGTACATGCCCGCGCCCGCGATGATCCAGGCGATCACCGCCCCGACCACGCCCGTCGCTCCGCCAAAAGTCCGGGGCAGCGAAAAGATCCCGGCGCCGATCATCGACCCCACCACCATGCCCGTCAGGGCAAGCAATCCAAGCTTCTTGGGAGTACTGCTTTCCATCATGCACCTCCAATATTGAGCAAAGATATGAGCAGGTCGGCCGCCTTCCCGGATGCTGCCCGGGACGGCCGGCTCAGCCGCGGGTAACGCGCAAACTGCGGCTGGCGCCGTACACCGTGGTCATCGTGATAAGAAGCGGCACGCCGATGAACGTGCCCGGTATGCCCCACACCAACCCCCAGAAAAACACGGCAAACATCACCATCAGCGGCGACAGTGAAAATGCGCTGCCGGCCAGCCTGGGTTCCAGATAGCAGCCGTAGACGATCTGGATGCAATTCAGGACCACCAGCACCAGAATGCTCGTCTGCAACGATCCGTACTGCACGAACGCGAAGAACGCCGGAAACACCGTCGCCACCAGCGGCCCCAGGAACGGGATGTAGTTCAGCAGGAACGCGAGTCCGCCCCAGGCGGTCGCCAGCTCCAGCCCGGCGTAGATCGCAAACAGCCAGACCGTCACCCCGGTCAGCACGCTGGCGATGGTTCGGATCACCATGTACCAGCGCAACTTGCTCGCCACCTCGCGCGCGACCGCCAGCCACCGCTGCGCCCTCGCCTCGCCCAGCAGGCGGGTCAGCCGCCCCGGCGCCTCGTCCAATTCGAACAGCCCCAGCGCAATGAACACGAAGGCGATGAAGATCATCCCCAGCATGCTGTTGATCCGCAGCGCCACTTCCTGGATCGCCCGCACCAGCCACGACACGTTGAAGCTGTCCTGGAACATCTGGATCGCCATTGCGCCGTGCGGGTGCAGCGTTTCGGTCTCTAGCGTGAACAGGCGCTGGAAGCGCGCGGCGTTGGCCATGACCCACTGCGCAACCAGACTGAACCCCCAGGCCGCCAGCGACAGGAACACCACCGACACGACCAGCGTCACCACCAACGCCAGGATCGCGGCGAGCGGCGCCGGCATTTTTCGGCCCAGGTACTGGCGCAGCGGCGCGACCAGGCAGATCACAAACAGCGCGAACGTCAACGGCACGAACACCGGACTGGCCAGGCACAACAGCCCCAGCAGCAGAATGGCGAAGATGCCGGAAAGTGCGAAAGACATCATCTTGGTATCACCCCATCAACGCGCTTGACCAGATAGGCATAGAACGGATTGGAGGTCAGCCGGGTCAGCGTATCCATGCCGATCACGAATGCCCCGACCTCGCCGCGCATGGACATGGCGCCCAGGCTGATGCCGAATTCCTCGATGTTGTCCGGGTGCGTGCCGTACAACGCATCGTCGGTCGGAAACGGCAGCGCCACATGCGACAGGGAATAGACTTCGCGCGGGTAGTCCATGCCGATGGCGCGTTCCACGACCGCGGTGGCGTTTGGCTCGATGACGCGCTCGATCATGGCGCTGGACGTGGGGCTGGCGTTGGTGACGAGCGTCAGGCGATAGTTGCGCTTTTCGCCGGGCAGCGTGCCCGCCAACTGCCAGGCCACGCCGCGGCGGAACAGCGGCCCGAGCTTGGTGGCGCGGTTCAGGTCGAACAGCACCAGGTCACTGCCGTTGGCGGGCAAACGCGCATACAGGGCGTTGATCAGCGCGCGCGTGCTGACCGTGAAGTCCAGCACCGAATGGAACGTGATGATGGGCGGCAGTCGTTCCAGGCCTCCGGATCGCTGCTGCGCGACCAGCCGGTCCTGCAGAGTCTGCGTCAGCTCGAACGACTGGCGGGCCGCGTGCACCGGGAACGAGTTGTACTTGAAGGGGTTGAACTCCGGCACGATGCTGAGCCACGCGGCCTTCGCGAACGCGGGCAGGATGGCGGGCAGACCGGCCACGCCCGCAAACCGCGCGAACGACGTGATGCCGACCATCGGCGACAGCAGCACCAGGCGGTCGGGCTTGTCCAGCTTGGGGTTGTCCAGCGCGTCAAGCGTGTGCATCAGCGCCAGCGCCCCGCCATTGGAAAAGCCCACCATGTGCAGCGGCTTGGGCGCGGGCACGCGGCGCCGCGCT
>DMTA01000330.1 GCA_003454835.1 Achromobacter sp.
ACTCAAAGGAAGTGAGGTATGCTCTTAAACTTGACGTCTAAGGTACTTCACTTCTAGTGAGCACTTGATTTCTTGTGCTTGCGACTCAGGCCGAAGCCCAAACCGCTGCACTCGCATCAAGCGCCCACACTTATCGGTTGTTTAGTTGTTAAAGAGCGGTACTGCTAAATTCTGTACTGCTGGTTTCTGCTTTTAACTTCGGCCAACTTCGCTTTCGCGTCGTCGCTGTCGTTGCAGCAGAGAAACGAGATTATGAAGAAGTTTTTATCGCTTGTCAAGTCAGCGTCGCTTTCTTACTTTGCTTCGCTTTCTTGCGGCGACCTCTTCAGGTCTCGCCAGGACTTTCGCCCTGCCCTAGCAGCTATTGAAATATCAGGGAAAACCCTAACTCTTCAGTAACTGCCAAGCCCAAAACTATAGCACAATTTTTGCAGATCTTGCAACTGGCTTCTGCCTAATTTGCGTCGATCTATGCAATAACCGCCAAGCGCTCATTTCTGATTGCTGTTGCGGCAGGTGAGGTTGGGTTGCCCCGCTTCGCCTGTTGCACTTGCTTCGCTTCGCGTCTCGAAAACTGCGTGAGCTGCGAAGGAGCGAGACTATAGCACAGAATTTTCCGCTGTCATGCGGGTGTCGCAAATTTTTGGTTTGGCAGCGGGGGATGGGCCCTTCCGTCAGTAGCTACCGGAACGAGCTTTTGCTGGACGGGAGACTTCCTCATACTTAGACGATGCCCTAACGGCCCGTTCTATATATAGAGGAAGGGCTGGCGAAGGCGCCACATTTCGGCTTGGATCTTGGTGGGGGTGGCGGGCGCACCTTCTCCGCGGCATATGTGCACTTTCTACCGGCGGTACTCGACGCTCCATATCTATATGTATGTAGACAGGCCCCACGGGCTCTGTCGGAGTGCCGTCGCCCCCGGAGTGCCGTCGCCCCCGGGGTTGCGCACGCCACGGCGGCGCGCGTCCGGACTACCAGCGGATGTAATCAATAGGGCGAAGACGGGAAAGGTCGCGGCGTACGCTGGCTTCGTTGATCAGCCATTGGGGCGCACCTACGTCGTCGAGCATGTGCGGCTCCATATCTTGGGCGATATTGCGCATCCGCGCCGCGTTGCGGCGGACGCGGTAGGCGTTCCAAATGCGGGCCAGGAGGCTGCGGTCAGGCGCTTGCGCCGCTTCCAGCGCGTAATCCGATGCTTCCACGGCAGATTCGGCCTCAGCAAGTGCGGTCGCAGCAGGTGCAGTCGCAGCAGGTGCTACCGCAGCGGGCCCAGGCGCGGCGGGTGCAGCGGCCCAGCGTGCAGTCGAAGCGGGCGCGGCCGCAGCGGCGGGAGACGCGATCGATCTGGCGGCGGACTTAGCATTGCGGGATGTGCCGACCAGGGGAGTAGTGGGCATGAACGGTTGCGCGGTCATAACGGGCTCCTTTTGTTCCATTTTGGTAAGCTTAATCGCCCAAATACCCGGTGAAAATCCAATTGTTTTGGCCTTATCGGTAAGCTACGATGACCAAAATTTTTGATATAGGTTTGCCATGCGCTTGCCGCTGAACACCCTTCCCGCTTTTCGCGTTGTCGCGGAACTGCAAAATCTGCGCGCCGCCGCCGAGCGGCTGCATCTGACACACAGCGCCGTGAGCCAGCAGATCAAGGTGCTGGAGGAGCAGATCGGCTTTCCGCTTTTCGAGCGCAGCGGGCGTGGCATCGTGTTGAACTCCGCTGGGGCCGCTTTGCTGTGCAGCGTGCAGGGCGCCATGGCGTTGCTCGATGAAGGCCTGATGGCGGCGAGTGCGGCCGCGAGCGGGCGCGAACAACGGTTGCGCGTGTCGGTATTGCCCTCGTTTGCACAGCGCTGGCTATTGCCGCGCATGGCGCGCTGGCGCGCCCGGCATCCGGAACTGGCGTTGGAGATCGAGACGTCCCAGCAAGTGGTCGACCTTGCGCGGGACGGCTTTCATGCTGCGCTTCGGATCGGGCAAGGGCCGTGGGCCGGGGTGGAGTCGGAACCACTGTTTGATGTGCCGTTGCCGTTGATCGTGCTGGCTTCGCCCGAGACGATGGCCGCCCTGCCCGGCAATTCGCCCGAAACGCTTGCGCGCCAGCCGCTACTTGGCGAGCGTGAGCTCTGGCAGCACTGGTTTGCGGCCGCCGGGTTTCCGACGCCGGTCACACCAGTGGCTTCATTCAATGACGCGGGGATGATGTTGCAGGCTGCCGAGCAGGGGCTAGGCATCACGCTCGGCCGCGAACTGCTGGCGGCGGACGCGCTCTGCGCGGGACGGCTTGTGCAGGTATCGCCTGTGCGCGTGCACTACGAACTGGCGCAGACCTACCACCTGGTGTACCGGCCGAGCTTGCGGGATTGGGCGCCGCTGGCCGCGTTCAAGCAATGGCTGCGCGACGAGCTGGAGATGTCGCGACAGACGTTGGTGACGTCAAAGCCCGTCGAAGAGCCCTAGCGGGCATGCCTTGGGCGAAAAAAAAGGTAAAGCGGCCGACGGCAGCTTTACCTTGACCAAAACGCGGTGCCCGGCAAAACATTGCCTGGAACAGCCTGGGTTCGCTTCGCTCGATAGCCCAGGCGGACGCCGCGGCGGCGGCAGTCAATCTTCGATCCTGCCTCAGGCCGCCTTGCGCGCCGATGCTGCGGCGGGCTGCATCGAGTCGGTTTCGTTGAACCGCTGGTGCCAGGAAAACGCTTCTTCCAGCAGATGCGGCGTCTGGCCGCCACGGGCGCAGGCCCGATCAAAATAGTCTTGCAGCGCGTCCCGGTACGACGGATGAACGCAGTTCTGAATGATGGCGCGGGCGCGCTCGCGCGGCGCCAGACCGCGCAGATCCGCCAGGCCGCATTCGGTCACCAGCACGTCAACGTCGTGTTCGGTGTGGTCGACGTGAGACACCATCGGCACCACACTTGAGATATCGCCGTTCTTGGCCATCGACTTGGACACGAAGATAGCAAGATGCGCGTTGCGAGCGAAATCGCCCGAGCCGCCGATGCCGTTCATCATGTGCGTGCCGCCGACGTGCGTCGAGTTCACGTTGCCATAGATATCAAATTCCAGTGCCGTGTTGATTGCGATGATGCCGAGCCGCCGCACGATTTCGGGCGCATTGCTGATTTCTTGCGGACGCAGCACGATGCGTTGGCGGTAGTGCTCCATGTTGGCGAGGATCTTCTCGTACACGGGCTTGGAGACGGTGATGGACGACGCCGAGGCGAATGCCAGCTTGCCCTGGTCGAGCAATTCAATGGCGCTGTCCTGCAGCACTTCGGAGTACATGACCAGGTTCTCGAAATCAGACGATTCGAACCCGTGCAGGACCGCGTTGGCGATGGTGCCAATGCCTGCCTGCAACGGCAACAACGCGTTGGTCAGACGGCCGGCGTCGACTTCGCCGCGCAGGAACTGGTTGATATGGCCCGCGATCGCATTGGTCTCGGCATCCGGCGGCAGCGCGTTGGAGGGGCTGTCGGGCTCCTGCGTGATGACGATGGCGGCGATCCTGGCGGGATCGACCTCGATGCTGGTCTGGCCGATGCGCTGATCCGCGGACACCAGGCCGATGGGCTGGCGGGCGGGACGGTCGCCGGGAATGTAGATGTCGTGCAGGCCTTCGATGGATGCGGGCACGCTCATGTTCAATTCGACGATGATCTTGTCGGCCTGCTGCACGAACGACGCGGAGTTGCCCACCGACATCGTCGGCACGATCGCGCCGGATTCGGTGACGGCGGCGGCCTCGATGATGGCCACGTTGATGGGACCGAGATGGCCCGCTCGCAGTTGTTCCACCGTCTCGGACAAATGCTGGTCAATGAAGGCGATTTCGCCTTGATTGATCTTGCGGCGAAGGGTCGTGTCTACCTGGAAGGGCAGACGCCGTGCCAGCGCATTGGCTTGCGCCAGCATCTTGTCGGTGTCGTGGCCGAGCGACGCGCCCGTAATCAAGGTGATGGCCAGCGGTTCGCGTTCCGCGCGGGCCGCCAGCGCGGCAGGCACCGACTTGCAGTCGCCAGCCCGGGTGAATCCGCTCATTCCGACGGTCATTCCGTCCTCAACCAATAAAGCGGCCTGTTCGGCTGAAGTGATCCTGGCGTGCAGGTCGGCGTTGCGGATCCGGTCGAAAGGCATGGTGTCTCCAAATTCAAAGGCTGGCGGCTTAGGGCCGGGCGTAGCGATGGTGGTCTGCAGCGCCCGGGCACCGTCTGACGCGGCGTTTCCCGAGGTCCCGAGGGCCGTGGATACGGGCGCCGGGACGATTTTTCGGCAGTATAGGAAGCCAAGAGAAAATCTCGTAATGACTTAAAATCATCCATTCCAGTCGTTTTTTTCATCATTTGGATTTTTCTCGCGCACGGCGCGAAGGGTCAGCTTTCCCATGGACGTGCGCGCATTGCGGTATTTCGTGGAAACCGTCAGGCATGCCAGCTTCACGCAGGCGGCCAAGGCGCTGTTCGTCACGCAATCCACCGTCAGCAAGATGATCCGGCAACTGGAAGAAGAAGCCGGCACCCCACTTCTGATCCGAGACGGGCATACCGCCCGGCCTACCGACACCGGCCGGGTCATGTACCAGCGCGGCCTGCAGGTGCTGGAGACGATGCGCCAACTGTCGGAAGAAATGCGCCAGACCGCGGAATTGGGGCGCGGGGCTCTCGAGGTCGGCATTCCGCCGATGATCAATCTGCTGTTCACCCCGGTCGTCAAACGGTTCCGCGAATTGCATCCCGGCATCCACCTGACGCTGCGCGAAGGCACGGGCCAGGCGGTAGAGGGACTGGTGGCCAGCGGCGAACTGGAGGTCGGCGCCACCATCCTGCCGGTCGCACCAGATGGTGGCCTGGCCGCTCAAGCGTTCGGCAGTTATCCGATCTGGGTGATCGGACCGCCGGACGCGGCGTGGGCCGGCAAGACGTCGCTGCCGCTAAGCGCACTGCGCGAGGCGCGGCTGCTGATTCCGACCGACGACTTCGCGATCACCCGGCGGTTGCGGCAGGCGTTTGCAGACGCGGGACTGCAGCCCAGCATCGCGGCGCAAAGCGCGCATTGGGATTTTCTGGTGGCGATGGCCTCGGCAGGACTTGGCGTGGCCCTCTTGCCCGAGCCGCTGATGCAGCGGATGAAGACGCGCGGCCTGAGCACCGCGAAACTTGCGAAATCCGGCATCCAGTGGGAAGTCGGCCATATCTGGCTGCAGTCGGGCTATCTGTCGTTCGCCGCGCGTGCGTGGCTGCAAGTGTGCGACTCAGTGCTGGGCAAGCCTCGCGCGCGGGCTTCGCTGGCGTCCGGGCGGCCCCCGAAGTGATTCCAAACGTTGGGCAGGTAAACAGGGGTTGCCGACCGCGCCACGACTGGTTTGCCACTTGATGCAGCCATCTAAATCCGGCCCCAATTTCCCGGCCGGCCAGCTCGGCCAGGGCCGCGCGTCGACGCCGTTAGAAATATAGGGACGCAACGCAGTTTTTGTTGCAACGGGCGTGCCGTCGGCTTGCTATGCTGCCGCCTCCAAGCGAGCAACTCGCCCCCAAAACATGATTCCGACCACACACCCTCTTCCCTATCGTGCCGGCCACGTCCGCACGCCCAATCTGGTGGCGTTGCTCGCTGCACTGCTGCTGGTGTTCTGCTTCCTGCCCGCCTTTGCAGCCCCGCCCGCCGCCCCCGCCGACACCGAAGCCGTGCTGGGTGCGGCGCGCAAGCAGATCGACGAGATCCGCAAGCGCGTCCCTGACGAAACGGACGACGCCGTGCTGCTCAAGCAGCGCGGCGAGGCGCTGGACATCCAGTCCAAGGCAGACGCCGCAACCGAGGCGCTGACGCCGCAACTGGCCAGCGTGACCGCCCGCCTGAGCGAATTGGGCACGCCGCCGGATGGCGCCAAGGAAGCGCCGGATGTGGCGGCGCAGCGCGCGCAGCTCGAAAAGAACAGCCGCGCGCTGGATGCGCAGATCAAGCTGGCGCGACTGCTGTCGGTGGATGCTGGCCAGACGGCCGAACAGATTTCGGCCCAGCGGCGCAAGCAATTTCAGGCGCGCCTGGGGGAACGTCGCGATTCCTTCCTTTCTGGTCAGTTCTGGACCGAATTCCGCCAAGAGTTTCCCCGGGATCTGGAGCGGCTTGAGGCGTTGCGCGACGACCTGTCCACCGCCGTGGGACAGACGCCGAAGTGGGGTTGGCTGCTCCTGGCGATCGTTGCCGGTCTGACGATCGCACTGCGCGTTTGGGTTGGCCGGTATCTGCTACAGCTGACCGCCACCCGGGTACCGCCCGGCCGGCTGCGCCGATCGTTTCTGGCCGTGGCCTTGGTGGCGCTCTCGGTCGCCACTCCCGGCGTGATCGCCTTGCTGATCCAGGCCGGACTGGACTGGCGATCGCAACTGTCGGACAGCACCGATTCACTCCTGACCAACCTGGTGGCCACGGTCTGCTTCGGCGGATTCGTGTCGGGGATGGGCTACGCACTGCTGTCCACCAATCGTCCTTCCTGGCGCCTGCCGCCGGTGAGCGACATCGTGGCGAACCGGCTGCGCTGGCTTCCCGGCACGCTGGGTGTACTGGTTGTGCTGATCTGGCTCGCAGAGCGGTTACCCGTGCTGCTGGACGCCAGCCTGACGACAACCATCACCCTGACCGGCATCGTCGGCGTGCTGAGCATGTCTTTGCTTGCCGCCGTGCTGTTCATCAGCCGCCGCCTGCGCCGACAGGTCATGCAGGACAGCGAAGCGCCGATCCCGCTGTGGGTCTCGCTGATGCTGGCCGCCATCTGGACGGTGCTGATCGTCAGCTTTGCCAGCCTGCTGCTGGGCTACGTGGCGTTCGGCAGCTTCCTGGTCAAGCAGGTGTTGTGGGTGCTGATCGTGCTGGCGTCTGCCTACCTGGCCTCGACGCTGGTCGAGGACGGTTTCAGCACCTTGCTGGGCACGGCGCATCGGGAAGGCGGCGAGGGCGAAGGGCCCAGCATGCGCGATCAGGCTGCAGTGCTGCTGTCGGGCCTCGGTCGCGTGGCGATCGCGCTGCTTGCCATCATCCTGGTGCTGGCGCCGTTCGGCGAGGCCCCCATGGATTTGGTGCAGCGCTTCGACCAGCTTCGCAAGGGTCTGGCGATCGGCGAGGCGCAGATCCGGCCCGGCGCCGTGCTGCAGGCGCTGATCGTGCTGGCGCTGTCGTTGCTGGGCGTGAAGATGCTCAAGCGCTGGCTGTCCAACCGCTACCTGCCGACCACGGAACTGGATCCGGGCATGCAGCTGTCCGCCGCGACGCTGTTCGGGTACGGCGGCTTCGTGCTCGCCGTGGCGTTGTCGCTGTCGGCGGCGGGAATCGGACTGGAACGGGTCGCGTGGATCGCGAGCGCACTGTCGGTGGGTATCGGTTTTGGTCTTCAGGCGGTCGTGCAGAACTTCGTGTCGGGCCTGATCCTGCTGGCCGAGCGGCCGGTGAAGGTGGGCGACTGGGTGTCGCTGGGCGGCGTCGAAGGCGACATCCTGCGCATCAATGTGCGCGCCACCGAGATCCAGATGGGGGACCGGTCCACAGTGATCGTGCCGAACTCCGAATTCGTGACGAAAACGGTGCGCAACGTGACGCGGTCCAATCCGCTTGGCCTGGTGCAGATCAAGCTGCCCATGCCTCTGTCGACGGATGCCGAGCAGGTGCGTGAATTGATGCTGCAGGCGATGTCGGATCACGAGGACGTGCTGGAGTCGCCGGCGCCCAACGTATTCCTGGACGGGATCGACGCGGGCCATCTGATCTTCAACGCAAGGGGCTATGTGTCGTCGCCGCGTGCGGCCTACGGCGTGCGCAGCGCGCTGCTGTTTACGGTGCTCAAGCGTCTTGACGAGGCCAAGCTCGAAGTGTCGTCCCCGCCGACCATGCTGCTCGCGTCGGCGCCGGAACCCGCACAGGCGCCTGCGCCCGTCGCGGTCCCGCCGCCTGCCA
>DMTA01000534.1 GCA_003454835.1 Achromobacter sp.
TGTCGTCGTCGAGCAGCGCGCCGAAGGCGTACGGATCGGCGGTGATCTGCTCGGCCGCCGGCCATTGGATCGCCAGGCGGTACGAGGCCCCAACGCCGGCCTGCGCATACGGCACGCGGCCGATGAACAGGCCCTGCGCCTGTTCCGTCAACGACGCGCGTTCGCCGTCCGGATCCAGGACCGCGACCGTTGATGCGCCGGGCACGAAGACGCGCAGCCAGCCGTCGTGCGGCCCCAGAACACCGAACGGATTGTCATGGAGCCCGTGGGCCAGCGCGGTGAGTTCCTGCGGGTCGATATGGCCCTCTGCCACATCGGCGGAGGCGGAAGAGGCGTGAGCTCCGCCCATGGGGTTTTTCCTTCGGCGTCGATGGCGGCGGAAAGCAGGACGCTGCGCGCCAGTTCCGTGAGGGCGCACAGCGGAATCGAGATCCAGTCCGGTCGGTGGGCGGCTTCGTAGCTGACTTCGTAGGCGGCCTTTTCAAGCTGCGCCAGCGTCAGCAGCGTGTTCTCGCGGTCCGCGCCGTCGGCCAGGTCGCCGCCGCGCGCGCCGCGATAACCCTGCAGAAAGGCGTCGCACGCCTGCTGCCGGAACCGCGACAACAGCGCATCGCGCTGTTCGGCCGGCGCGACGATTGGGGCCGGCACCTCGTCCGCACCCGCATTGGCGTCCAGATGCGCGCCGCCGATCAGGTCGGTGCGGGCAATGGATGCCGCCGCATAGTCGAATGAGCGCAGCATGCCGGCCACGTCCTTGTAAGGCGACGCCAGCGAGCGCCGCACCTCCAGGCTGCTGATCGGTTCACCCTCGAAGTCGATGAGGTAGGCGTCGGTCTGCGCGACCAGCACCTGGCCCAGGTGGAAGTCACCATGGATGCGCAGCCAGGGCGACCCGGCCTCGGCCTTCGCCATGGCGGACACCCGCTCGGCCAGGCGCGCATGATGTTCGAAGAACCATTCGGCGCAGGCGCGCGACGGCTCTTCCAGCTTGTCCAGGGCGGCCCGCAGGTTCTTCTCGGCGCGGTCCAGCAGCGCGCGCACCTGTTCGGCACGGGCGTCGGCGTCGGCCTCGCTGGCCGGGCGCGACTGGAAGCCGGCATCATCGGTTGGAGCCGCCAGCACGGTGTGCATCTGGCCCAGGCGCTCGCCGATAGTGGCGGCCATCACGGCGTAGCCCTGAAGCGTTTCCTCGTATTCCTCGGGCGAGGTTCCAACCAGCAGTGCGTTGGCCAGCGTGCGCTTCAGGAAGTCCAGCGTCCAGCTCCAGGCATCGCCTTCGTTGGGCACGTAGCCGTGCGCCACCGCCAGCGTATGCACGACCCCATCGGCGTCCACGCGCTGCACCTCGCCCAGCAGCGGCGGTATGTTGCCGTAGCCCGCGCGGGTGAGGTAGCGCGTCATTTCCGATTCCGGAGACAGGCCCGGCTGCACGCTGCGGATGATTTTGAGGATCACCGCGTTGCCGACGATGACCGAGCTGTTGGACTGTTCGCCCGACAGCCAATGCATCTCTACATCACCGTCGAAATCCATGTCCTTGAGCCCGGCCTCCGGCAGGAAGCGGATCACGCCCGGCTTGTCGCCCGGCTTGCCGCCGCTGCGTCCGTCCAGTTCCGCGCCGGCCTGCATGGCCTTAAGGGTGCTGCGCACGAACCCCGGCTGCAGGAAGGCGTCGGCCAGCACGCCGACCTCGGCGCCGCGGCGCACGCGGGCGATCGCGTACTGGATGACGGCGGTTTCGTCCCAGACCAGCACGAAGGGCGCTTGCGCACGGATGCCCTTGGCGCCGTCCTCCGGCTCGATCTCGGCCCAGTAGTATTCGCCGTCCGCCGACGCGAACGGGGTGGCGTAGGCCAGCCGCGCACGAGAGGGCGGTTCGGAACCCGGAAACCAGCGCTGGCGCGCCAGATACTGCGGCAGGATTTCACGTTCCAGCGTGGCGCGCGAGGCGTCGGTCAACGCCGCGCCGCCGCGCGTCTTGAGCACCAGCGTGATCAATTCGGGCATCTGCTCGGGCGCCGTCGCATGCCATCCGGGCGGCGCGGCGTCCTGGCTCAGGTCCATCCAGTAAAAGCCGTAGGGCGGCAACGTCAGCAGGTAAGGCAGTTCACCGATGGCGGGGAAGGGCGTGCCCCCCAGCATCTCGACCGGCACCCGGCCATTGAACTCCTGCATGTGCAGCTCGACAGGCTGCGCCGCGTTCGACAGGTTGGCCACGCACAGGATCGTGGTGTCTTCCCATTGCCGCAGGTAGGCAAGGATCTTGCGGTTGCCGGCAAAGATGAAACGCAGCGTGCCGCGCCCGAAGGCGTGGCTTTGGCCGCGCTGCGCCAGCAGGCGGCGCGTCCAGTTCAGCAGCGAATGCGGATCGCGCTGCTGCGCCTCGACGTTGACAGCCTCATAGCCATACAACGGGCCCATCAGCACCGGCAACGGCAGGCGCTCCGGGTCGGCGCGCGAAAACCCGCCGTTGCGGTCCGGCGACCATTGCATCGGCGTGCGCACGCCGTCGCGGTCGCCCAGATGCACGTTGTCGCCCATGCCCAGCTCGTCGCCGTAGTACAGCACCGGCGTGCCGGGCATCGACAGCAGCAGGCTGTTCATCAGCTCCACGCGGCGGCGGTCTCGTTCCAGCAACGGCGCCAGCCGGCGGCGGATGCCCAGGTTGATGCGGGCGCGCGGCTCCGCGGCGTAGACGTTCCACAGGTAGTCGCGCTCGCGGCTCGTCACCATTTCCAGCGTCAGCTCGTCGTGGTTGCGCAGGAAGATGGCCCACTGGCAGGTGGGCGGAATGTCGGGCGTCTGGCGGATGATGTCGGTGATCGGAAAGCGGTCTTCCTGCGCGATGGCCATGTACATCCGCGGCATCAGCGGAAAGTGGAAGGACATGTGGCACTCGTCGCCCGCGCCGAAATACTCCTGCGCGTCCTCGGGCCACTGGTTGGCCTCGGCCAGCAGCAGGCGGCCCGGGTACTCGGCCTCGATCACCGCGCGGATCTGCTTGAGCACGTCGTGCGTCTCGGGCAGGTTTTCGTTGTTGGTGCCTTCGCGTTCGACCAGATACGGCACGGCGTCCAGCCGCAGGCCGTCCACGCCCATGTCCAGCCAATAACGCATGACGGACAGCACTTCCTTGAGCACCTGCGGATTGTCGTAATTCAGGTCGGGCTGATGCGAGTAGAAGCGGTGCCAGAAGTAGGCGTTGGCCACCGGGTCCCAGGTCCAGTTCGACTTTTCGGTATCGCAGAAGATGATGCGCGTGCCGGCGTACGCCTTGTCGTTGTCGGACCAGACATAGAAATTGCGCGCCGCCGAGCCGGGCTTGGCCGCGCGCGCCCGCTGAAACCACGGGTGCTGGTCCGAGGTGTGGTTCACGACCAGCTCGGTGATGATGCGCAGGCCGCGGGCGTGCGCAGCGCGGATCAGCTTGCGCACGTCGGCAATGGTGCCGTAGTCCGAATGCACGCCGCGGTAGTCGGCGATGTCGTACCCGTCGTCGCGGCGCGGGGACGGGTAGAAGGGCAACAACCAGATCGTATTGACGCCCAGGCTGGCAATGTAGCCCAGCTTGGAGATCAGGCCTGGCAGGTCGCCGACGCCGTCGCCGTTCGAGTCAAAGAAGGATTTGACGTGCAACTGGTAGATGACGGCGTCCTTGTACCAGAGGGGATCGTCCTGAATGGGTTGGGATTTACTCATCATGGCGTTGGGCGCGGGCTTCATCCGTGGAGCGAAAGCCGCCACACGCGATAAGGTTGGTCGGGGGTCAGCGTCAGCGTGCGGTGCTTCTCGTGCCAGGTCTCGCGGGTTTCGGTCAGCAGGTCCTCGGCGGACAACCGGCCGGCGTCGGCCTCGCCGAACAGCCAGAACGGCGCTTCGATACGCGTTTCCTGCGCCTGGAACGGATCCAGGCTGATGACCACCAGCACCACGTTGCCGTGGCCCGGCGTGGACTTGTAGAACGCCAGCACGCGGTTGTTGGTGCTGGTCGTCAGCGTCAGGCCGCGATGCGTCTGCAGCGCGGGATTGGCGCGGCGGATCTGATTCAGGCGTGTGATCTCCGCGCGGATGTTGCCGGGCGCATGCCAGTCGCGCTGACGCAGTTCGTACTTCTCGGAGTCCAGATACTCTTCCTTGCCGGGCAGCGCGGCGCCTTCGCAGAGTTCGAAGCCGCTATAGACGCCCCACAGGCCCGAACCCAGCGCGGCCAGCGCCGAGCGGATCAGGAAGCCGGGGCGGCCCGACGTCTGCAGGAAGAACGGATTGATGTCCGGCGTGTTTACAAAGAAATGCGGCCGGAAGAAGTCGGCCGCGGGCGGCGACGAGATCTCCTGCAAATAGGCTTCCAGTTCGGCCCGCTCGTTGCGCCACGTGAAGTAGGTGTAAGACTGCGTGAAGCCGATCTTCGCCAGGCGGTACATCATCTTGGGGCGGGTGAAGGCCTCGGACAAAAAGATGACGTCCGGATGCTTGGCCTGCACCTCGCAGATCAGCCACTGCCAGAATGGCAGCGGCTTCGTGTGCGGATTGTCGACGCGGAAGATGCGCACGCCGTGGTTCACCCAGAACAACACCACGTCGCGCAGTGCGCGCCACAGTCCCAACTTTCGGCTGCGGCGGTTCTGGCCGCCGTAGAAGGACACGTTGACGATGTCCTCATATTTCTTGGGCGGATTCTCGGCGTACCGCATCGACCCGTCGGGCCGCCACGAAAACCAGTCCGGATGCTGGGCGAGCCACGGGTGGTCCGGCGAGCACTGGATGGCAAAGTCCAGCGCAAGCTCCATGCCGTGCTGCGCGGCGGCGTCCACCAGGTTCAGGAATTCCGTCAGCGTGCCCAGCGCGGGCTCGATGGCGTCGTGGCCGCCGCTCTGCGCGCCGATGGCATAGGGGCTCCCGACGTCGCCGGGCTCGGCGCGCAGGCTGTTGTTGCGGCCCTTGCGGTTACGCTGGCCAATCGGATGGATAGGCGGCATGTACAGCACGTCGAAGCCCATCTCGCGCACGTCGGGAAGCCGCGCGATCACGTCGTCGAAGGTGCCGTGGCGGCCGGGTTCGGCGGCTTGAGACCTTGGAAACAGTTCGTACCAGCTTGAATGGCAGGCCTGGACGCGGTCCACCCAGACCGGGTAGGCGATGGCGGTGACGGCTTCGAAAGGGTGGTCGTCGAGCTCGTGCATGGCCCGCGCCAGCGCGGGATCGAGCAGCTCGGCGACTTGCTCCGCCGTCGGCGGTAGGGGATTTGAGATATCGGCGTCTGCAAACGCCGCCAGCGTGCGGCGCACCGGCCCGGCATCGACCCCGACGGGCGATCCGGCTTCGGCCCGCGCCAGGGCGTCGCGCAGCAGCGCCAGCCCCTCGTGGACTTCCAGGCTCAGATCGCGGCCCGCCTGGTGTTTGACTTCGATGTCATGCGAGAACGTATGCCACGCATCAAACCACGCGGCCACGACAAATTCATGCGCCCCGATGCGGCGGGGCCGAAAGGCGGCTTCCCAGCGGTCATTCAGGCCGCGCGTCATGGGTACGGTGTGCCAGCGGGCCTCGTCCTTGGCGCGCCAGCGCACTTCGGCGGCCAACTGGTCGTGGCCGTCCATGAAGATGTCGGCCTGCACGTTGATGCGCGCATGCGGAATTGTCTTGACGGGATAGGCCCCGCCATCGACGGCCGGACTGATGTTTTCCAGCGCGACGCGCTGGCTGGCCAGATCATCGGCGCGGGTGCGGTGATGACGCACGGCGTCGCGCACCGGCTGCGTCGGCTGGAACATCAGCATCGCGCACTCGCCGCCCGCCAGATCGTTGGCCTGCGCTTGCAATCCCGTGGGCGGCGTGAAGGGCACGAGGTCCGCAGGCGGCAGCATCGGCGCCAGCGCGTCCCAATCCATGGCCGCATTTTGCGTGGCCGAAGGATTGATCGCGAGCGCCAGCATGGCGCCGTCGCCGGCGTCGCGCAGCAGCGCCGTGCAACTGCCGTCGCGTCCGCCCAGCAGGCACAGCGGCCCAGTCAG
>DMTA01000533.1 GCA_003454835.1 Achromobacter sp.
GGGCGCATCGTCTTCCTTGCGCGCCTTGGCAGTAGAGGTCCGGGCCATTTCGATATATCGGTAACGAGTGTGCAAACGATATATCGATAAGCCGCACCGGACAAGTACGGTTTCGGCCACACCGATGTGCGGATCGGGCCACGGGGGGCGCAAAGAAAGAACCCACCGCAAAGCTGCAGTGGGTTCTGGGCGAAGCAGCTGCGGCGCGAGGTGGCGGACGCCGCAGGGGAAGGGGCTGCCTGCGCCATGCAGCTTCCCGCCGCGTGCCGGGGCAATCCAGAGGCAAGGGCGACATGTTGGCCTCGGTTCAGCGCCAGCGCCCGGAATGCCCCTACAGCGGGGCAGGCCTTGCCCTACAACGGTCATCGCCAGCGGTAACACTGCGTCCTGCCGATGGACCCAGCGGTGCAAACGCGTCGCAGGGCACGGGCAACGGCCCATCGCAGGTGCCTGAAAAACCTCGATGTCCAGCACCGGGACAGCGCGGGACAGACCGTGCGGACACTGGCCGCCTGCCTCCATACGGCAGCGTAGCCAAACGACGAAAGCCCTTGGTGCGCTACACTTTGCGGTCTAGATATCTATACAACAGTCGCGCGCGTGCGTGCGGTAATGGGAGCGCTAATGAACTGGTTGAACGAAGTGCTGAACAACGACACCAATCCTGTGGAAACCCAGGAGTGGATCGAGTCGTTGAAGGCCGTCATTGATGTCGAGGGCCCCGAGCGCGCGCATCAGCTGCTGGAAGGCATGGTGGAACTGACCCGTCGTTCGGGTGCGTACCTGCCGTTCTCGCCCACTACCGAATACGTCAACACCATCGATCCGCAGCTGGAGGCCAAGAGCCCGGGCAACGCGGAACTGGAATGGCGCATCCGTTCGATCATCCGTTGGAACGCGATGGCCACCGTCGTGCGTGCCAACCGCAAGCCGGGCGACCTGGGCGGCCACATCGCCTCCTTCGCCTCCGGCGCCACCCTGTACGACGTGGGCTTCAACCACTTCTGGCGCGCCCCGAGCGACAGCCACCCGGGCGACCTGCTGTTCATCCAGGGCCACAGCGCCCCGGGCATCTACGCGCGCGCCTTCCTGGAAGGCCGCATCAATGAAGAACAGCTCGACAAGTTCCGCATGGAAGTCGACGGCGGTGGCCTGTCGTCCTACCCGCACCCGTGGCTGATGCCGGACTTCTGGCAGACCCCCACCGTGTCGATGGGCCTGGGCCCGCTGGCCGCCATCTACCAGGCGCAGTTCATGCGCTACCTGGAAAACCGTGGCCTGATCGAGAAGTCCGACCGCAAGGTGTGGTGCTTCATCGGCGACGGCGAGAGCGACGAGCCGGAAACCCTGGGTGCCATCGCCCTGGCCGGCCGTGAAGGCCTGGACAACCTGATCTTCGTGGTGAACTGCAACCTGCAGCGCCTGGACGGCCCGGTGCGCGGCAACGGCAAGATCATCCAGGAACTGGAAGGCGTGTTCCGTGGCGGCGGCTGGAATGTCATCAAGCTGCTGTGGGGCGGTTACTGGGATGCCCTGCTGGCCAAGGACACCCATGGCGTCCTGAAGAAGCTGATGATGGAAACCGTCGACGGCGAATACCAGAACTGCAAGGCCTTCGGCGGCGCNNCATCTGGCGCCTGAACCGTGGTGGCCACGACCCGCACAAGGTGTACGCCGCCTACCACCAGGCCGTGAACACCAAGGGCATGCCGACCGTCATCCTGGCCAAGACCGTGAAGGGTTACGGCATGGGCAGCGCCGGTGAGGCACTGAACCCGACCCACCAGACCAAGAAGCTGGACGACGAAGCGGTGCGCCACTTCCGCGACCGCTTCAACATTCCGGTGACCGACGCGCAGCTGGCCGATGGCCAGGTGCCGTTCTACCACCCGGGCCCGGATTCGCCGGAAGTGCAGTACCTGCAGGAGCGCCGCAGCGCCCTGGGCGGTTACCTGCCGCAGCGCCGCCGCAAGGCCGACAAGAGCTTCAACGCACCGAAGCTGGAAACCTACGAGCGCCTGCTGAAGAGCAGCGGCGAGCGCAGCTATTCCACCACCATGGCCTTCGTGCAGAGCCTCAACATCACCCTGCGCGACAAGGAACTGGGCCCGCACATCGTGCCGATCGTGGCCGACGAAGCCCGTACCTTCGGCATGGAAGGCCTGTTCCGCCAGATCGGCATCTACGCGCCGTTCGGCCAGAAGTACAAGCCGGTCGACGCCGACCAGCTGATGTTCTACCGCGAAGACCAGAGCGGCCAGGTGCTGCAGCAGGGCATCAGCGAGCCGGGCGCCATCAGCTCGTGGATGGCGGCCGGTACCAGCTACTCGGTCAGCAACGTGCCGATGCTGCCGTTCTACATCTACTACTCGATGTTCGGCTTCCAGCGCGTGGGCGACATTGCCTGGCAGGCCGCCGACATGCGTACCCGCGGCTTCCTGCTGGGTGGCACCGCCGGCCGCACCACGCTGAACGGTGAAGGCCTGCAGCACGAAGATGGCTTCAGCCACCTGGTGGCTGGCGGCATCCCCAACGTGCGCAGCTACGACCCGACCTTCGGCTTCGAAGTGACGGTGATCCTGCAGCACGGCACCAAGGCCATGATGGAAGACCAGGTAGACGAGTACTACTACCTGACCCTGATGAACGAAAACTACACCCACCCGGAAATGCCGGAAGGTGCAGCCGAAGGCATCGTGAAGGGCATGTACCTGCTGACCGACGCCGGCAAGCCGAAGAAGGGCGAGCTGCGCGTGCAGCTGCTGGGTTCGGGCACCATCCTGCGTGAAGTGATTGCCGCCGCCGAGCTGCTGGACAAGGACTTCGGCGTGACCGCCGACATCTGGTCCTGCCCGAGCTTCAACGAGCTGCGCCGCGATGGCTT
>DMTA01000329.1 GCA_003454835.1 Achromobacter sp.
TGGCGTCGCCGCTGGCGTTGCCGCGGCGGGCCTTCAGGAACTCGGTCATGCCGGCATCGAAGATGCGGGCGAGGGCGCCTTGCTCGTCGCGGCGCGAGGCCACGGCTTGCTGCAGCATCGACAGGTCGCCGCCCGACCAGAAGTCGTCTTCGAAGCGGCGCGTCTGGTCATGCGCCCGCTTGATGGCCATGCGCTTGGCGAAGATGTAGGTCCAGGACATGATCGAGATGCCCAACAGCATCAGCATGATGAGCTGGACCGGCACGCTGGCGTGCGAAATCAGCGAAAGCAACGACATGTCGTTGGTGACTTGCATGGTTATTCCTGAATGAATTCCAGTTTTGCGCGAATGTCAGCCGGCAACTCCGCCGGCCGCATGTGAACGGCATCGACGCAACAGACTTGGATGTTGCCTTCGGCAAGCAGTTCCCCGTTGCGCTCCGCGCGCTGCGCGAAGTGTATCGAAGCGCGGCCCAGTTTGGTGACTTGGCTGCGTATGGTAAGCAAATCGTCCAGTCTGGCCGGTTTGCGGTAGGACATGTCCAGGGCGCGGACAACGAACAGCCGTTGTTCGCTGGCGGCCAGTCCGGACTGGTTGACGCCCAGGTCCCGCAGCCATTCGGTGCGGGCCCGCTCCAGGAATTTCAAGTAGTTGGCATAGAACACCACCCCGCCAGCATCCGTGTCTTCGTAGTAGACGCGGACTTGCAGGGTGGATTCGGCGGACTTCGGGTCGGTCACGGTACTCAAATGATGATGGTGCAGATCGGGACGCGGGAAGTCCGTAGCAACTATAGGGTTAGAGCGTGTCGAGCTTGGTCAGCACGGCTTCAAGCGCGGACTCTACCGGAATCTTGGCCGCTTCGGTTTCCCGGCGGGCCTGCAATTCCACCACACCATCGTTCAGGCCGCGTTCTCCAACTGTTACTCGGAGCGGCGCACCGATGAGTTCCCACTCGGCAAACATGACGCCGGGGCGGACATCGCGGTCGTCCAGCACCACATCGACGCCGCGCGCCAGCAGGGATTCATAGAGCTTTTGCGCGGTGTCACGCACCGTTTCACTTTTGCCCCAGCCCACGGGGCAGATTACGACCTCGAAAGGCGCCAGCGCACGAGGCCAGATGATGCCGCGCGCGTCGTGGTTCTGTTCGATGGCGGCGCCCACGATGCGGGTCACGCCGATGCCGTAGCAGCCCATTTCCAGCACGGCCGGCTTGCCGGTTTCGTCCAGGAAGGTGGCCTTCAGGGCTTCGGAGTATTTCTTGCCCAGGTAGAAGACGTGGCCCACTTCGATGCCGCGCTGGATCGACAGCGTGCCCTTGCCGTCGGGCGAGGGGTCGCCGGCAACCACATTGCGCAGGTCGGCCACGAGTTCGGGCTCGGGCAGGTCGCGGCCCCAGTTCACGCCCTGGGTGTGGAAATCTTCGCGGTTGGCGCCGCACACGAAATCGGCCATGTTGGCCACGGTGCGGTCGGCAATCACGTGGACCGGCTTGACCGTCTTGACAGGGCCCAGGTAGCCGGGCTTGCAGCCGAAGTATTCGACGATCTCGGTTTCGGTGGCAAAGCGGAAGCCCGCCAGGCCCGGCAGCTTGCCTGCCTTGATTTCATTCAGTTCGTGGTCGCCGCGCAAGAGCAGCAGCCAGATGTCGACCTTGCCCTTTTCGCCGTCGGTGGCCAGGACGATCGACTTGATCGTGCGTTCCAGCGGGATGCCCAGCAGCTTGGCGACGTCCTCGCACTTGGCGGCGCCGGGCGTCGCGACGTCTTCCATCGCCTGGCCGGCGGCGGCGCGGGTGGGATACAGGCTGGGCGCCTCGGCCAGCTCGATGTTGGCGGCGTAGTCCGAGTCCGCGTTGTAGACCAGCAGGTCTTCGCCCGTGTCGGCGATCACCTGGAACTCATGGCTGCGCGTGCCGCCGATGGAACCCGTATCGGCCGCCACTGCGCGGAACTCCAGGCCCAGACGGCCAAAGATGCGCATGTAAGCGGCGAACATGGTGTCGTAGCTGCGCTGGGCGCCGGCTTCGTCGCGGTCGAAGGAATACGCGTCCTTCATCGTGAACTCGCGGCCGCGCATCAGGCCGAAGCGCGGACGGCGCTCGTCCCGGAACTTGGTCTGAATGTGATAGAAGTTCAGCGGCAGCTGGCGGTAGCTGTGGATTTCATTGCGTGCGATGTCCGTGATGACTTCCTCGGACGTCGGCTGCAGGACGAAATCGCGCTGATGCCGATCCTTGATGCGCAGCAGTTCGGCGCCGTACTGTTCCCAGCGGCCGGATTCCTGCCAGAGCTCTGCCGGCTGCACCACGGGCATCAGCAATTCGATGGCGCCCGCCGCGTTCATTTCTTCGCGGATGATCGCCTCGACCTTGCGGATGACCTTCAGGCCCAGCGGCATGTAGGTGTAGATGCCGCCCGCGAGCTTGCGGATCATGCCGGCGCGGGTCATCAGCTGGTGGCTGGCGACTTCTGCTTCGGACGGGGCTTCTTTGAGGGTGTTGATGTGGTAGTTGGATGCGCGCATGTTTAAAGGTGGCAGCAGATACGTATAATCGACCGTAATTGTATTGAATTCGGTGGGGGTGGCCCATGCTTGACCGCGAAGGCTACCGCCCCAATGTCGGCATCATTCTCGTCAACACTAGAAACGAGGTCTTTTGGGGCAAGCGTATCAGGGAACATGCGTGGCAGTTCCCCCAGGGCGGCATCAAGTATGGCGAAAGCCCGGTGCAGGCCATGTATCGCGAACTCCATGAAGAGGTGGGCCTGAAGCCCGAGCATGTCCGTATTTTGGGGCGTACACGCGATTGGTTACGTTATAACGTGCCCGATCACTTTGTCCGGCGTGAGTGGCGTGGCCACTATAAAGGACAAAAACAGATTTGGTTCTTGTTGCGCCTGGTGGGACGTGACAGTGATGTTTGCTTGCGCGCGACGCAGCATCCGGAATTCGACGCCTGGCGCTGGAGCCAGTATTGGGTTCCGCTGGATGCCGTCATCGAGTTCAAGCGAGACGTCTATACCCAGGCGTTGAACGAGTTGTCGGCTATCCTCTTTCGGCGCCATCACGAAACCCGCTACCTGCGCCAACGGGTGCATGGTCAGCGGGCTGCAGAGAATTTGCCCGAAGGAACGGACGGTCATGCGCATATTGTTGGTTGAAGACGAACGGGACATGGCGTCCTGGCTGATGCGCGCGCTCGCCCAGAGCGGGTTCGTACCCGATCACGCGGCAGACGCGCGCACGGCCGAAGCCTTCATGGCGGGCACCGAATACGATGCCATCGTCATGGACCTGCGCCTGCCCGACAAGCATGGCCTGGTCGTTCTCCGGGAAATGCGCAACCGCGACGACCGCACGCCCGTCCTGCTCCTGACCGCGCAGGGCGCGCTGCAAGACCGTGTGCGCGGCCTGAATCTGGGCGCCGACGACTTCCTGACCAAACCCTTCGCCCTCGAAGAACTCGAAGCCCGCCTGACGGCGCTCGTGCGCCGCAGCCGCGGCCGCCAGCATCCGCGCCTGCAATGCGGCTCCCTGTCCTACGACAGCGAAAGCCGTGCCTTCACACTGGACGGATCGCTGCTGTTCCTGACCCCGCGTGAACACGCCGCGCTTGCGGCGCTGCTGACGCGCAGCGGTTATCCGGTGGACAAGTCGCAGTTGTTCGGCAAGGTCTTCACGCATGACAGCGAAGCCAATCCGGACGCCATCGAGGTCGTGCTGCACCGCCTGCGCAAGAAGCTGGCCGGCAGCGACGTGCGCATTGTGACGGTGCGCGGGCTTGGCTACATGCTGGAAAGCGTCGCCAGCGAGTCAGCGGAACCCTAAGTGAGCCTGCGGATACCCGGACTGCCGCGCGTCGGCATCCGCGCGCTTCTTATCATCCTGCTGCTGCCCGGCGTGGTGGTGCTGCTCGTCATCGACAGCCTGAACGACTACCGCACCCTGGCCGAAATCACCAACGAAGCCTACGACAGCGCGCTGGTGGAACCGGCGCGCGTGCTGGAAAGCAGCCTGGAATTCACGCCCGACGGCAACCTGCAGGTGGCCACGCCGCTGTACGCGCAGGTCATGCTCGAATCGCGGGCGGGCCTGCGCAAGTATTTCCGTATCGAGGAAATCGATCCGCCCCTGCCCGACGGCGCGCCCGTGCCGCCGACGCAGGGCAAGACGCTGCTCGGCATGCCCGAGATGCCGCGTCCGCCGTCCTGGCCCCGGTCCAATGGCCAACCCATCTTCTACGACAGCGTCTATCGCAACGATCCCGTGCGCGTCGTGTCCGTCGTGCGCGATCTCTATTACCAGGGCCAGCATCGCCAGGTGCTGGTGGTCGTGGCCGAAAGCACCGGCAAGCGAATCGAAGCCGAGAACAATGCGCGGCGGCAGGAGATCCTGCGCGATTCGCGGATGCTGGCGCTGGTCGTGCTGCTGGTCTGGTGGGGCGTGTCGTGGGCCTTGAAGCCGCTGCGCCGGCTGCAGGCCGACATTCGCGGACGCCGCCCCGATGACCTGACGCCGCTGGACGCCTCGCGCGTGCCCAGCGAAGTCGCGCCGCTCGTCGAAGCCGTCAATCACCACATCGCCCGCTACCGGCGGGTGCTGGACGAGCAATCCAACTTTCTGGCCGACGCCTCGCATCAATTGCGCACGCCGCTCGCCATCATGCTGACGCAGGCGCAATACACCTTGCGCGAACGCGATCCCGCGCGTGTGCGCGAGGGACTGCGCGCCATCGTCGACCAGCTTGGCCGCACGCGCCGGCTGACCGAGCAACTCCTGTCGCTGGCGCACGCAAACCAGGCCGGCCAGACCCCGCGCCAGTTGCTCGACATGAACGCCGTGTCGCGTGAAGTCGTGCTGCAGTACCTGCCGCTGGCGCACGAAAAACAGCAGGATCTGGGCTGGGTGCAGGCCGACGCAGAGGACGGCCAGGACACGCCGGTGCCGGTGACCGGCAACGAGGCCGAGCTGCACGAGGCCTTGTCCAATCTCGTGCACAACGCCATCCATTACGCGCCGGTCGGTGCGCAGATCACGGTTTCCGTGTGCCGCTCCGACAACCGGGTCGAGGTCGCCGTTTCCGACAACGGGCCGGGCCTGGAACCCGTCATGCGCACGCGCGCGTTCACGCGTTTCGAGCGGGTGGGCACGGACAAGCCCGTGACGTCCTCCGGGTCCGGTCTGGGGCTGGGCATCGCCCGCGCCTACGCCCGGCGCAATGACGGCGACATCGAACTGCGCGATGGCGAACCCAACGGGCAGGGCGGCGTCGGCCTCGCGTCGGTGCTGTGGCTGCCGCTGGCGCCCACTGTGTCGCAGTATCCGCGGCCCGCCGAGGTCCGGCTCAAGGGCGATCAGTAACCGGGCGATCAATAAGGCTGCGATCCGCAAAGCCCCTTCCTCAACGTCCGATCCTTCAACGCCCGCTTCTCCACTTCCCGCCTTTCGCGCGCCTGCCGCGTCCTCCGATCAGGGATAACCCCCGGATTCAGGAATGCGACAGCGCATAGAAAGCGGATTAGCAGCTTCCTTCCGTAATCTGCGATCCGGCCTGTCGTCAGGGGCCGGGCGCTGTCCGCTTCGTGCAGCGCATGAAAGGCCGGCGCTGTCCGGCACAAGGAAGGAGGACGGAAGTGAAAAAGACAATCAACAGAAAGGACTATTACGGCGGCGCGCTGATGGTCCTTATCGGCATGGCCGCAATCTATGGCGGCACCGACTACCACATCGGCTCGCTCAGCCACATGGGTCCGGGATTCTTCCCCGCGGCGCTCGGCGGCCTGCTGGCGCTCACCGGCCTGCTGATCGCGATGTCGGCGCGCTCTGCCGAACCCTCGGCCCCGGCTCCCGCTGAAGGTCACCCCACCGGCATGCCGGACATTCGCGGCAGCATCTGCATCCTGCTCGGCATCCTGGCTTTCCTGCTGCTGGGCCATTACGGTGGCCTGCTGCCCGCCACGTTCGCCATCGTCTTCATTTCGGCGCTGGGCGACCGCAAGAACACGATCAAACAGGCCATCCTGCTGTCGATCGCCATGTCCGCGATCGCGGTCGTCGTTTTCTGGTGGGCGCTGCAACTGCAGCTTCCGCTGTTCCGCTGGGGTTGATGCGCCATGATTTCTCAAGCTTTGGTAGACCTTTGGTACGGCTTCGGCGTCGCGTTCCAATGGCACAACCTGATGTGGTCATTCTTCGGCGTGCTGGTGGGCAACCTCATCGGCGTGCTGCCCGGCATGGGCGCGCTCTCCGCGATTTCCATCCTTCTGCCGCTGACCTACGTCATGCAGCCCGTGCCCGCCATCCTGATGCTGGCCGGCATTTTCTACGGTTCGCAGTACGGCGGCGCCATCGGCGCCATCCTGCTCAACCTGCCGTCGCATCCGCCGCACGCGGTGACGTGTCTTGACGGTTATCCACTGACCAAGCAGGGCAAGGGCGGAACAGCGCTCGGCATCACGATGATCTGCTCGTTCTTCGCGGCGTCGGTCGGCATCATCGTCATGATCTTCGCCTCGCCGCTGCTGGTGGAAATCGCGTTCAAGTTCGGTCCGACCGAAATCTTTTCGATCATGCTGCTGGGCCTCCTGGCGGGCGCCACCATGTCGCGCGGCTCGCCGCTCAAGGGCGTGGCGATGACGCTGTTCGGTCTGATGTGCGGCGTGGTCGGCACCGACGTGAACACGGGCACGATCCGGTTTTCGTTCGGCCTGCTTGACCTGTCCGATGGCCTGGAACTGGTCGCGATCTCGATGGGCCTGTTTGGCGTGGCCGACTTCCTGATGAGCGTGAACCGCATGACCATCATCGGCAGCGGCGCCAAGCTGCGCCTGCGCGACATGCGGCCCAGCAAGCAGGAATTGAAGACGGCCTTCTGGCCGATGGTGCGCGGCACGGCTGTCGGCACGCTGTTCGGCGCCATGCCCGGCACCGGCCCGACCATCACCACGTTCGTTGCCTACGCGCTGGAACGCAAGGTCTCCAAGACGCCCGAGAAGTTCGGCACCGGCATGATCGCCGGCGTGGCATCGCCGGAAGCGTCGTCACACTCCAAGACGCAGGTCGACTTCATTCCCACGATGAGCCTGGGTATTCCCGGCGACGCCGTGATGGCGCTGATTCTGGGCGCGCTGCTGATCCAGGGCATCCAGCCCGGCCCGCAGCTCATCACCGAGCATCCGGACATCTTCTGGGGCCTGATCGCCAGCTTCTGGGTGGGCAACGTGCTGCTCATGGTGCTGAACGTGCCGCTCATCGGCGTGTGGGTCAAGCTGCTGCAGGTGCCGTACCGCTACCTCTTCCCGTCGGCGCTGTTCTTTATCGCGGTGGGCGTGTACAGCACGCAGAACAGTCTCTTCCAGATCTGGGAAGTGCTGGCCTTCGGGGTGATCGGCGCAGTCCTGATGACGCTGGAGTTCTCGGTGGCGCCCATTCTGCTGGGCTTCGTGCTCGGCCCCATGGTCGAAGAGAACTTCCGCCGTGCACTGCTGCTGTCGCGCGGTGACCTGGCGGTGTTCGTCGAGCGTCCGATCAGCGCGTGGTTCATTGGCGCAAGCGCTTTGCTGATCGCGCTGCAGGTCTGGGCGTTCGTGCGCCGCAACAAGGGCAAGAACAAACCCGAGGTGCCACAGACGGCCTGATGCCCCGCCTGCAGTCGGCACACGCGGCCCGGCCTTTGCCGGGCCGTTTGATTTGTGCGGCGGCATCCCTCATGCTTTGGGTTTTCATCGCCAGCCCGCTGCCACCATGCACATTCTCTTTGCTTGCCCCCATCACGATCCTGACGCCTGGGTGCCTCGCCTCGAGGCCGCCATGCCCGGCTGCCGTATTTCGGTATGGAATCCCGACGGCCCACCCTCCGGGGCGGAGGTCGCGCTGGTCTGGCGTCCGCCCGCCCAGCTCTTCCAGCACGAAACCGGTTTGCAGACACTCTTCAATCTGGGCGCGGGCGTCGATGCCTTGTTGAAGATGCCGGAGATCCCGGATCACGTTCGCATCGTGCGTCTCGAAGACGCCGGCATGGCCGTGCAGATGGCCGAGTACGCGCTGTATGCGCTGCTGCGCGTCTCGCGCGATTTCGAAGCCTTTGATCAGGCGCAGTCGCGACAGCATTGGGACACGCGCGAAGGCACCCGGCAGGCCGATTGGCCCGTGGGCGTTCTCGGGCTGGGGCAGGTGGGCGCGCGCGTGGCGCAAACGCTGGCCGAATTCGGCTATCCCGTGGCCGGCTGGTCGCGCTCGCCGCGTGAGATACCGGGCGTGGAATCCTTCGCCGGCGGGGCCGCCTTGCCGGCTTTCCTGGGCCGCACGCGCTTTCTGGTCAACGTCCTGCCGCTGACGCCCGACACACAAGGCATCCTCAACCGCGAAACGCTGTCGCAGTTGCTGCCCGATGCGCATCTGGTCAACGTGGGCCGCGGCGAGCACCTGGTCGAAGACGATCTGGTGCAGATGCTCGAAGAGGGCGAAATCGCAGGCGCCACGCTCGACGTCTTCCGCACCGAACCGCTGCCGAAAGACCATCCGTTCTGGCGCGACCCGCGCGTCCACGTGACGCCGCATATCGCCGCGCGCACGCTGCGCGACGAAAGCATCGAACAGATCGCGGGCAAGGTCGCGCAACTGATGCGCGGCGAATCCATCACCGGCGTGGTGGAGCGCACGCGCGGCTACTGAGGGGCGGGCGTCACGGCTTTCTCCAGCCGCTGGTACATCGAGGGCAGACGCTGCGACAGGAAGTCCAGCAGCGTCCGCACGGCGGGCATCATGCCCCGCCGTGACGGATAGATGCAATGCACGATGCCCTCGGGCGATTGCCATTGCGGCAGCACCGGAACCAGCTGCCCGCGGCGCAGTTCCTCCTGCGTGGCGATCGACGGCAGCAACGCGATACCGCGTCCGCGCACGGCCGCTTCCGTCAGCACGATGAAATCGTTGCAAGACAGTTGCGGCTTCAATTCGATCTGCACCTCTTCGCCCCTGTCATTGCGCAGCGGCCACCGGACCTCGTTCTGCGGATCGCTGAAGCTCAGCGTCACATGCGATGCCAGGTCCTGCGGCGTATCCGGCGCGCCATGGCGCTGCAGATATCCCGGGCTGGCCACCAGCGTGCCGCGCGCGGTGCCAAGGTGCCGTACAACCAGTTCCGCGTCCGTATCGAGCTTGGTGCGCACGCGCAGCGCCAAGTCCACGCCCTCGCGGATCAGGTCGACCCGCCGGTTGGTCACCAGCAATTGCACCGATATCGCGGGCCACGCGTCCAGAAATTCCGGCAGCAGCGGGGCTAGCACGTCCTGCGCGATCGACACCGGGCAGCTCACGATCACCGGGCCGGTCGGCTCCGCTTGCAACTGCCGCATCGCGTCGTCCGCCGCCCGCGCCGACGCGGCCATTTCCCGGCAGTAATGCAGATAGCGCTCGCCGGCGGAGGTCAGCCGCAGACGTCGCGTCGTGCGCTGCAATAGACGCACGCCAAGGCTCTCTTCGAGGTGCGAAATACGGCGGGATAAACGGGATTTCGGAATGTCCAGCGCGCGTGCCGCGGCGCTGAAGCCCCCTTGCTCGACGACTTGCGAGAAGTAGTAGAGATCATTGAGATCTTGCATGATTGTTCTATGTTTGGAACGAACAGTTCATCATACCCGTATTTATGTATTCAATCGGTCCCACTACAGTGTCGCCATGCACAACGGATCTGCCACCGCCGCCCAAGCGGCAAGGCCCCGCCCGATCATCCTGACGGGTGCGGCGCTGACAGATCCAGACCGTCCGCCCCGGGCGGGCCCACTGGAGATATCTGCAATGAAAACCCTCGTCATCCTGTCCTCGATTCTCGGCGAACGTTCCAACAGCAAGCAATTGGCCGATCACCTGATGTCCCGCATCAAAGCGTCGAACCCGGCCTCGGCCATCAAGGTCCGCGACATCGGCGCGCAGCCCATTCCTTACTTCGACGGCAACACCGCGGGCGCCTTGTTCACGCCGGCCGAATCCCGCACCGTCGAACAGCAGCGTCTGGTCGAACTGAGCGACTCGCTGGTCGCCGAAGTGATGGAAGCCGACCGCATCGTCTTCGCCGTCCCCGTGTACAACTTCAATCTGCCGGCGCAGTTCAAGTCCTATCTGGACCACCTGGCGCGGGCCGGCGTCACGTTCCGTTATACGCCGGAAGGCGTGCCCGAGGGGCTCGTCAAGGGTAAACAGGTGGTCGTGCTGACGGCACGCGGCGGCAAGGCGGAAGGCACGCCATCCGACACGATGACGCCGTACCTGCGCCAGATGCTGGCATTCCTGGGCATGACCGAAGTCACGTTCATTGCCGCGGAAGGCATGGCCATGGGCGAAGTGGCCGCGCTGGAAGGGCTGGCCCTGGCCAAACAACGCATCGACGCGCTGCTGCCGGCCGCCAGCGAAGCCTCGCTCGCGGCCTGACCCCGAGCTGCCGCATCATGCAAAAAGGCGAGCCTTCTGACTCGCCTTTTTGCATTGGACCAAAACGGCAGGCTTAGTCGCGCAGGCGCTTGATCAGGCTGGACGTGTCCCAGCGTCCGCCGCCCAGTTTCTGGACGTCGCCGTAGAACTGGTCCACGAGCGCCGTCAGCGGCAGGCGCGCGCCGTTGTTGCGCGCCTCGGCCAGCACCAGCCCCAGATCCTTGCGCATCCAGTCCACCGCGAAACCGAAGTCGAACTTGTCGTCGACCATGGTGCCGCCGCGGTTCTCCATCTGCCAGCTTTGCGCCGCGCCCTTGCTGATTACGTCCAGCACCTGCTTCATGTCCAGATCGGCCGCCTGGCCGAATGCGATCGCTTCGGACAGGCCCTGCACGATGCCGGCAATGCAGATCTGGTTGACCATCTTGGCGAGCTGGCCTGCGCCCGGGGGGCCGACCAGCGTGACCGCGCGGCCAAAGCACTGCGCGACGGGCTGGATGGCGTCGAATACCGCCTGCTCGCCGCCGCACATGACCGTCAGCACGCCGTTGACGGCGCCAGCCTGACCGCCCGAGACAGGGGCATCCACGAAGTTCAAGCCCAGCTCCTTGGCTTTCGCGTGCAACTCGCGAGCCACATCCGCAGAAGCCGTCGTGTGGTCGACGAACACGGCGCCCGGCGCCATGCCGGCGAATGCGCCGTCGGGACCGAGCACGACGCTGCGCAGGTCGTCGTCGTTGCCCACGCACGCAAAAACGATCTGCGCGCCGGCAACGGCTTCGCGCGGGGTGGTCGCGCTATGGCCGCCAAACTCGGCGACCCAGGCCTGCGCCTTGGCGGGAGTCCGGTTGTAGACCGTGACGTCATGCCCGGCGCGGGCCAGGTGACCGGCCATGGGCAAGCCCATCACGCCCAATCCGAGGAAAGCGACTTTCTGGGCTACGGCTGCGTCGTAGCTCTTGGTACCGATCGTTGCCATGCAATGGACTCCGCTGAATAAGGGTAGGTCTGTTTCAGGACACTAACCTTAACGCAATCAAAAGCCGGCGGCGAGTCCATCTCTGCGGCTATCGCTGGCGCTGACGTAGCCGTCTACGGCCGGATCGCCCAGCCGCCAGATGAATTGCCCCGACCCGAAGTCCATGTAGGGATCGTCAATGCCTTGCAGCACATGGCCGCGTTCACGCAGTCCCTGTGCAACGGCAGGGCATACCGTCGGTTCCAGGTCCACCTCCAGGCCCCGGTTCCACTTCCAGCGCGGTGCATCGCAGGCGGCCTGCGGCTGCTGGCCGTAATCCAACATGCGCACCAACGCCTGCATCTGCCCCTGCGGCTGCATGTTGCCGCCCATGACGCCAAAGCTCATCACCGGTGCGCCATCACGCATCAGGAAACCCGGAATGATCGTATGGAACGGCCGCTTGCCACCCGCAACCACATTGGCGTGTTCGGGATCGGCGCTGAAGCAATGGCCACGGTTCTGCAGGCTGACGCCCGTGCCCGGCACCACGACGCCGGATCCGAACCCCATGTAGTTCGATTGGATGAAGCTGACCATCATGCCGTTGCGGTCGGCGGCGGTCAGGTAGACCGTGCCGCCTTGCGGTGCGTGGCCGGTGGCGAAGGTCTGCGCTGTTCGCGGATCGATCAGACGCGCGCGCTCGGCCAGGTAGTCGGCCCGCAGCATCTGTTCCGGCACGACTCGCATGTGGCGCGCATCGGCCACGTGGGCGTAGACGTCGGCAAACGCCAGCTTCATCGCTTCGATCAGCAGGTGCTGCGTCTCGGGATGATCGATTGGGCGTGCCGCCAGGTCGAAGTTCTGCAGGATGCCCAGGGCAATCAGCGCCGCGATGCCCTGGCCGTTGGGCGGAATCTGGTGCAGCGTATGGCCACGGTACGCCTGGCTGATCGGGGTGACCCACTCTGGGGAGTAGTCGCTCAGATCCTTCAGCGTAAGGGCCGCGTCGTGCGCCTGGGCGTGCGCCACCAGCTTGTGGGCAGTCTCGCCTTCGTAGAAGTCGCGTCCGCTGGTTGCCGCAATGCGCTTGAGCGTCGCCGCGGCGCCTTGCAGGATGAAGTGTTCACCGATGTGCGGCGCACGTCCGCGCGGCAGGAAGTGATCGGCAAAGCCGGGCTGGGGCTGCAGCACGTCGGCCTGCGCGGTCCACTTCTGGTGAACCATCGGCGTGATCGCAAAGCCGCGCTCGGCGTACTCGATGGCGGGCGCCAGGATGTCGGCGAAAGACAGGCGGCCCAGCTTTTCGTGCAACGCAGCCCAGCCGGCCACGCAGCCCGGCACGGTCACGCTGTCCCACCCCCGGGCCGGCACGGCGCCCTGATGCTTGCGCCGGAAGTAGTCCACGTTCCAGGCGGCAGGCGCCGGTCCGGAAGCGTTAAGCCCATGAAGCTTGGCGCCGTCCCAGATGATGGCAAAGCAATCCGAACCCAAACCATTGCTCACGGGTTCGACCAGCGCCAGCGTTGCCGCCGCAGCAATCGCCGCATCCACGGCATTGCCGCCTTGCGCCAGGATGCGCAGGCCAGCCTGAGCGGCCAGCGGCTGGGAGGTGGCGACGACGTTGCGGGCAAAGACGGGCGTGCGGGTACTCGTATACGGATTCTTCCAGTCGAAATTCATGTCGAATCATCGCGTGGGGTAAACCCGTAGCTTAACGTAGATGAAATCGGCCTGGCACGAATTGTTGCTGTAGGTAATTTTCAGTAGTCTTCATCCGTAAGGCGCAGGTGCGCCCAAAGAAAAAACCCCGGGCCAGGCCCGGGGTTTTTGGAGGACAGCGCCGCAGCAGGGCGGCGGCTGTGCCTTATTCTTCTTCGACGAAGGTTTCTTCGCGCTTCTTGCGGATGGCCGGCAGGGCCACCAGGATCACCAGGAACACGGCGACGGCCAGCAGGGATGCCGACAGCGGACGCGTCACGAAGGTGGTGAAGTCGCCACGCGACAGCAGCAGGGCACGGCGGAAGTTCTCTTCCATCATGGGACCCAGCACCAGGCCCAGCAGCAGCGGGGCTCCTTCGCACTTCAGCTTCGACCACACATATCCGATGACGCCGAACATGGCCGTGGTGAAGATGTCGAACGGGTTGTAGTTAAGTGAATACACACCGATCGTGCAGAACACCAGAATCGCCGGGAACAGGATGCGGTAGGGCACCTTGAGCAGCTTGACCCACAGGCCGATCAGCGGCAGGTTCAGCACCACCAGCATCAGGTTGCCGATCCACATCGAGGCGATCAGGCCCCAGAACAGCTCCGGGTGGCTCGTCATGACTTGCGGGCCGGGCTGGATGTTGTGGATCGTCATGGCGCCCACCATCAGCGCCATCACGGCGTTGCCGGGGATACCAAGCGTCAGCAGCGGAATGAACGAGGTCTGGGCTGCAGCGTTGTTCGCCGATTCCGGACCTGCCAGGCCGGCCGGATGGCCCTTGCCGAAGCGTTCCGGATTCTTCGAGATCTTCTTTTCCAGCGTGTAGGAAGCGAACGAGGACAGCACCGCGCCACCGCCCGGCAGGATACCCAGGGCCGAACCCAGCGCCGTGCCACGCAGCACGGCGGGAGCGGCTTCCTTGAATTCCTGCTTGTTCGGATACAGCGTGCCGATCTTGTCGGTGATGTCGACGCGGTTTTCCTTCTGCTCGAGGTTGGTCATGATTTCGGCAAAGCCGAACACGCCCATGGCCACGATCGCGAAGTCGATGCCGTCTTGCAGTTCCGGCACGCCGAAGTCGAAGCGGGCAACACCCGAGTTGACGTCGGTACCGACCATGCCGAGCAACAGGCCCAGGATGATCATCGCGATTGCCTTGGGCAGCGAGCCCGAGGCCAGCACCACGGCGCCGACCAGGCCCAGGCACATCAGCGAGAAGTATTCGGCAGGACCGAACTTGAACGCGACTTCAGCAAGCGGGGGCGCGAAGGCGGCCAGCAGCAGCGTGGCAACGCAACCGGCGAAGAACGAACCCAGCGCGGCAATTGCCAGCGCGGCGCCCGCCCGGCCGTTGCGGGCCATCTGGTGACCGTCCAGCACGGTCACCACCGCTGACGTTTCTCCTGGCAATGCCACGAGAATAGCCGTCGTGGAGCCGCCGTACTGGGCGCCGTAGTAAATACCTGCCAGCATGATCAGGCCGGCCACCGGGGGCAGCACGTACGTGATCGGCAGCAGCATTGCGATGGTCGGAACGGGGCCAATGCCCGGCAGCACGCCGATAAGCGTCCCCAGGATGCAGCCCAGCAGTGCGTACAGCAGGTTCTCGGGCGTGAACGCCACCGAGAAACCCATCATCAGGTTGTCAAACAATTCCATGGCCGGTTGCTCCTCAGTTCATGCCCAGAAACGACGGCCACAGCGGGAAAATCAGCCCCAGCCCCTTGATGAATGCCAGGTACGTGAACACCACCAGGAAGATGCCGTTGGCAACGGCGACCTTCAGGTTGAATTCATGGCTGGCAAGACTGCTGACGACCACCAGCACGAACACCGAGATGTACACGCCCAGCAGCTTGAGGATCACGCCATACAGCACGACGGAGCCCACCACCAGGAAGACGATGCGCCAGTCGAACTTGTCGACGTGAGTTTCATGGGCTTTCTTGGACAGCGAGCCAAGCAGCACGATGGCGCCGAGCAATGCGAGAACAATGCCTAGCCAGAAAGGAAAGTACCCTGGGCCCATTCGGGCAGCAGTACCCATTTGGTAGCTGCTGGCCTGCCAGGCGAATCCCAGTCCGAGAGCGATGAACATCACCCCCGACCAGAAGTCCTGTCGATTGCGTAGCTGCATGATTGTTTGGCTCCTGTTTACAGCATGTAGATAAAAGAGGTTTGTAGCCGGATGGTCGCTCGCCGAAAGGCGAGTGACAGGCACAAAAAAGGCACTTCGGGGTGCCATTAATTATTCTGAAAGCGACGTCGAGGTTTCTTGAAAGGCCGAATGGTAATGGACGCCCGCCACGCTGCAAACCCTGTAAGGTCGGTGAAAGGCTGGGGTTTTCCCTAGAATTGGGGAACTCCCGATCCCCGTTTGTAACGCGGTCGGAAGTTTGAGGGCTTTTTGAAAGCTAAGTGAAAGTTTATAGAAAGAATCGCGAAAGCCGGATCGGCCGGATGCGGCAATTTCGGCGGATGGGGACTTTTCTTGACAGGCAAGAGCCGGTAACCTTCGCGCGCCAAAACCCAACCGTATTTCCTACTGAATATTGCCGGGTTTCTCACCTTGCGTGAAGAGGCCCGGTCCAACCCAGGATGGTTTACGATAGCGCCCATGCTGCAAGATCTAGACCAACTCGCCGCCCGAATCGGGCAACTGGTGCAACGCACCCGCCAACTCCACGCCGAGCGTGACGCGTTGCGTCTTCGCCTGAACGACTTCGAAGCCGAGCAGCGTGTGCTCAAGCAGCGCGCCGCCGACCGCGAGGCCGAAGTCGTCACGCTGCAAAGCAAGCTTCAAGATAACGACGGCGCCGTCTCGGCCCTGCTCGAAGAAGCCAAGCGATCGGAAGCCGCGCTGCGCGAACAACTGGCGCGTGAGACCACCGAGCGCCAAGCGCTCGAGTCGCGCTTCGCCGCACGCGAAAGCGAACTGCAGGGTAGCCTGCAATCGCGCGACTCAGAACTACAGCGCTTGCGTGTGGCCGCCGCGTCGGCCCGCGAGCGCATCGACGCCGTCCTGGCCCGCTTGCCGGGTGCGCCGTCCGGAGAGCAACACTAATATGGAACGTGTAGACGTATCGATCCTCGGCCGTGAGTATTCACTTGCATGCTCCGTCGAAGAAAAGCCCACGCTGCTGGCTGCCGTGCGCCATGTCGATCAGCTGATGCTGCGCATTCAGGGCACGGGCAAGGTTTCCAGCAATGAACGTATCGCCGTGATGGCCGCATTGCAGATCGCTGGCGAGCTGCTTGCAATGAAAGCGCCGGATGGTCCGCTGGGCGGTTTGGCGGTCGGCGACTTCAAGCGTAGAATTGAGGACATGAACGCAGTACTCGATGACGCCTTGTCGGGTCAGGAAAAACTGCTCTAACGTTCATAAGCTGCATTCAAGATTTTCAAGTTTGTCCCTGCCGTGTTCGTGACTAGGCCATACATTCTCTGAACCTATGTCTTTTTGGCATATTGGTTGCGGGAGTGCAGAGCTGGAGTGATTGTCTCTCGCAGACGAACCCGATGCTCTTCGGAACGCGACCACCTTGAACCTCAGGGTTCGAGATGCCGGCCTTGACGGCACAGGCGGGGCATCTATCCCAGCGGACCTGCCATGGAGCAGGTCCGCGTCGGGTGCCTCTCGGCAATTCCCCTTCGTCCTCCCTCATAGGACCAGTCCATGTTCAAACACCCCGTTTTTTCGCTCACCAAGCTTGGTGCGGCGTGCGCAGCCGTGGCCGCGATCGCTGTGGCTCAACCCGTTTTTGCGCAGGCCCAGGCGCCCGCGCCGGCGGCCGCTGCCGAGTCCTCCGCGAACCGTTCGCCGGAACTGACCTTGCAAGCAATGGCGTCGTCCGAGGTCAAGCAGGACACCGTCCGCATCGCTTTGTCCGCTGAAGTCGACGCGCCGGATCAGCCTGCCGCCGGCCAGAAACTGACTGCTGCGCTAGAAGACGTGGTCAAGCGCGCGCGCGACACGAAGGGCGTGGAAGTGCGCACCAGCAACTTCAACGTCTGGCCCAACATGAACAACAAGGGAAAGATCGCCTCGTGGCGCGGCCAGGGCGAGATCGTGCTGGAATCCAAGGACTTCGCGGCCGCCGCGGCCCTGGCTTCCAAGCTTTCCGACAAGACCGCCATTTCGAATATCAGCTTCTCGCTGTCGGATGCCGCACGTGAAGCCGAAGAGCGCAAGCTGCTGAAGGAAGCGGCACAGGCCTTCAAGGACCGCGCATTGGCCGCGGCCAATGCATTCGGTTTCGACGGCTACCGCCTGTCCAAGCTGGACCTTGGCGGCTCCGGCGCTTCCGCGCCGATGCCGCGCATGATGGGCGCAGCCATGGCGAAGGGCGGTTCGTTCAGCAGCGCCGACGTCAGCGTTCCCCTGGAAGCAGGGAACGTGACGGTCAGCGTCGCCGTCAACGGGACGATCGTTTTGCAGTAAGACTGAACATGATGGCGCCCAGAGCGACCATCGGCAGGGACAGCCACTGTCCCATGCTCAAACCACCCGCGAGCAGGCCCAGGAAGTTGTCTGGCTCGCGGGTGAATTCCACCAGGAAGCGGAACGTTCCATAGCCCATCAGGAACAAGCCGCTCACCTGCCCCAGCGGGCGCGGCTTGCTCGAAAACCACCACAGCAACGCAAACAGCACGATGCCTTCCAGGCCCAGCTCATAGAGCTGCGACGGATGGCGCGGCAGGCCGTCGCCACTGTCGGGAAACACCATCGCCCACGGCACATCGGTGGGACGGCCCCACAGCTCGCCATTGATGAAATTGCCGAGCCGGCCAAAACCCAGGCCTAGCGGAATCAACGGCGCGATGAAATCGCTGATCGCAAAGAACGGCAGGCCCTTCTTGCGCGCGAACAGCAGCATCACCAGGATCACGCCGATCAGGCCGCCGTGAAAGGACATGCCGCCCTGCCACAGGTACAGCACTTCAAGCGGGTGCGACACGTAGTAGCCCGGCTTGTAGAACAGCACATATCCCAGCCGGCCCCCCAGCACCACGCCCAGCACGCTATAGAAGATCAGGTCTTCCAGGTCCCGCACGTTCAGCGACGTGGTGTGCCCGCTCTTGATGCGGTGGCGCCCCAGCAAATACACGAGCGCGAAGCCCGCCAGGTACATCAGTCCATACCAATGGATGGCGAGCGGCCCGATCTGCAGGGCGATGGGGTCGAATTTTGGATATTCCAGCATGTTCTGCCCGACACAATAAAGTTGAATGATAATAACCGGCGAGCACTGAAGATTCGCATGCCAAGCGAGCCAGCTTCCCCGGGTGCGTTCGCCATGTCCGCGCCCCGACGGCCGACAGGAGACACTGACCATGCCGCACAACGAACGTTCCCGCCACATCACCGAAGGCGTCGCACGCGCTCCCAATCGCGCTATGTACTACGCGCTGGGATACAAAGAAGCAGATTTCCAGAACCCCATGATCGGCGTGGCCAACGGCCATTCAACGATCACGCCCTGTAATAGCGGCCTGCAACGGCTGGCCGACGCCGCCATCGACGCGATCCGTGCGTCGCGCGCCAACCCGCAGGTGTTCGGCACACCCACCATCTCCGATGGCATGTCCATGGGCACCGAAGGCATGAAGTACTCACTCGTGTCGCGGGAGGTTATCGCCGACTGCATTGAAACCGCCGCGCAGGGGCAGTGGATGGACGGTGTTGTCGTGATTGGCGGATGCGATAAAAATATGCCCGGCGGCATGATCGCCTTGGCGCGCACCAACGTGCCGGGCATCTACGTTTACGGCGGCACCATCAAGCCGGGCCACTACAAGGGTAACGACCTCACCATCGTGTCCGTGTTTGAGGCCGTTGGCGAATACACCATGGGCCGCATGCCCGAAGAGGACTTCAAGCAGATCGAAAAATGCGCGATCCCGGGCTCGGGTTCCTGCGGCGGCATGTACACCGCCAATACGATGAGCTCGGCATTCGAAGCCATGGGTATGAGCCTGCCGTATTCCAGCACCATGGCCAACGAGGACGAGGAGAAGGTCACATCGGCCGCCGAATCCGCGCGTGTGCTGGTCGACGCGGTCAAGCGCAACCTGCGCCCGCGAGACATCATCACGCGCGAAGCCATCGAGAACGCGGTGTCCGTCATCATGGCCACGGGCGGCTCCACCAACGCGGTGCTGCATTTCCTGGCCATTGCGCACGCAGCAGAAGTGCCATGGACCATCGACGACTTTGAGCGCATCCGCCGGCGCGTGCCCGTGCTGTGCGACCTGAAGCCCTCCGGCAAGTACGTGGCCACCGACCTGCATCGCGCAGGTGGCATTCCGCAAGTCATGAAGCTCCTGCTCAACGCCGGCCTGCTGCATGGCGATTGCATCACCATCACGGGCAAGACCATCGCGGAAACGCTTGCCGACGTGCCTGACGTGCCGCGCGCGGACCAGGACGTCATCATGTCCATCGATCGCGCGCTCTATCCGCAGGGGCACCTTGCCATCCTTAAGGGCAACCTTTCGCCGGAAGGCTGCGTCGCCAAGATCACCGGCCTGAAGAACCCCGTCATTACGGGGCCCGCCCGCGTGTTCGATTCCGAAGACGACGCCATGTCGGCCATCATGGCTCAGCAGATCCGCGATGGCGACGTCGTCGTCATCCGCTACGAAGGTCCCAAGGGCGGTCCGGGCATGCGCGAAATGCTTGCGCCCACGTCGGCGCTCGTGGGGCAGGGGCTGGGCGAAACCGTCGGCCTCATCACGGACGGCCGCTTTTCCGGCGGCACCTGGGGCATGGTGGTGGGACACGTCGCACCCGAAGCGTATGTGGGCGGTCCCATCGCGCTGATCCAGGAAGGCGATTCGGTTACCATCGATGCCCACAAGCTGCTGCTGCAGCTCAATATCAGCGACGAAGAAATGGCGGCTCGTCGCCAGGCCTGGGTCCAGCCCAAGCCGCGTTATACACGCGGTGTGCTTGCCAAGTTCGGCAAACTCGCCAGCACCGCCAGCCGTGGGGCAGTAACCGATGCGTTTGAAGATTAGTCTGTTGTTGGCCGCCGCCGGCGCCCTGAGCGCTGGCGCGGTGCATGCGCAAACCACTGGCCTGGATCTGGCCAAGAGCAAGGCCTGCATGGCCTGTCATCAGGTGGAAGCCAAACGGGTCGGGCCGCCCTTGAAAAGCGTGGCCGAACGATACGCGGGGCAGGGCGACGCCATGGTGGATTACCTGGCGGGCAAGATCCGCGGCGGCGGTCGCGGCGCCTGGGGCGCGGTGCCCATGCCCGCCCAGACGCACGTCACCCCTGAAGATGCCCGCGCCTTGGCCGAATGGATCTTGTCGCTGGCGCCGGCAAAGCAGTAGCCTTATTCTCATGCCCCGGCACCAGGCCGGGGGCGCCGGCCGCGTGCAGCGGCCGTCTACAGCAAAGGAATCGTCATGGCAGAACAACCATCACCGGGCAATGAAGTCGCCGTTCTTGGCGGCGGTTGCTTCTGGTGCGTCGAAGCAGTGTTTGCCGATCTGCGCGGGGTCAAGAGCGTCTTGCCAGGCTACAGCGGCGGGCACGTCGACAATCCCAGCTACGAACAGGTCTGCGGCAAGGACACCGGCCACATCGAAGTCGCGCGCATCGAATACGATCCGGCCGAACTCTCGTACAGCGATCTGCTGCGCGTCTTTTTCGCCACCCACGATCCCACCACGCCGGGCCGCCAGGGTAACGATATCGGCCCGCAGTACGAGTCCGCCATCTTCTGGCAGAACGAATCGCAGCGCGAGCAGGCCGAGTCTGTCATCGCCGAGGTCGAGGCGCAGAAAGTCTACGATGCGCCCATCGTGACCAAGCTGCTGGCGCCGGCGCATTTCTGGCAGGCCGAGGACTACCACAGCAACTATTTCGCCCTGCATCCCGAACAAGGCTATTGCCAGTTTGTGATCGCACCGAAGGTCGCCAAATTCCGTAAGCAATTCCAGGATCGCCTGGCTCGCTGAGCGGGGGCGATCGTTTCGCGTGACTGAAGGCCTCGTACGGCGGACAGCGTTCCGCCGATCAATGCGGGGCCTCTTCTCATGGCGCGCTTTTCCCCGCGCGGTGCGTTTCACGATGCGGCGCGCGTCAGATCGACGAGCGCACAAAAAAACCCCGCTTTTCAGCGGGGTTTGAACAGTCGATGAAGACGCGCGCCTTGCGCCCGTCTTCAAGCCTTATTCGACAGTCTTCACAACGCCGCGGCGCATCTGGTCCAGCTCGATGGATTCGAACAGGGCCTTGAAGTTGCCCTCGCCAAATCCGTCGTTGCCCTTGCGCTGGATGATCTCAAAGAAAATCGGACCGATCTGGTTTTCGGTAAAGATCTGCAGCAGCAGTCCCCCATCCGGCGCGCCATCCAGCAGGATACGGTTCTTCTGCAGGCGATCCACGTCTTCGCCGTGGTTCGGCATGCGGCGATCCAGCAGTTCGTAGTAGGTCTCCGGCGTATCCAGAAACACGACGCCCGTCTGGCGCAGCGCTTCCACGGTGGCATAAATGTCATCGGTGGACATGGCGATGTGCTGGATGCCTTCGCCGCGGTAAAGATCCAGATACTCCTGGATCTGGCCTTTCTCTTCGGTGCCTTCCTCATTGATCGGAATGCGGATATTGCCGCAAGGCGACGTCATCGCCTTGGACTTCACACCCGTCACCTTGCCTTCGATGTCGAAGTAACGCACTTCACGGAAATTGAACAGGCGCTCATAGAACTCCGACCACTCGGCCATTCGGCCCTTGTGCACGTTGTGCGTCAGGTGGTCCACCAGCGTCAGGCCCGCGCCGCGCCAGTTGACGTCGGTCTGCGCGTTGGCTGGATCCAGCGGAATGAAATCCACGTCGTAAATGCTGATGTCGCCGATCCCGCCGTGGCCTTCCTTGCCGGCCCAGCGGTCCACCAGATAGATCAGCGAATCGCCAATGCCTTTGATGGCGGGAATGTTCAGTTCCATCGGGCCGCTATGGGAATCAAAGCCCCACGCACCCAGTTCCAGTGCGCGCTTGTAGGCGGCATTGGCGTCCTGTACGCGAAAGCCGATTGCACAGATTGACGGGCCATGCAGGCGAGCAAAACGCTGAGCGAAGGAATCGGGCTCGGCGTTGATCAGGAAGTTCACGCCGCCTTGGCGGTACAGAGTCACGTCCTTGTGGCGATGCTTGGCAATCGCCTTGAATCCCAGCAGCTCAAATACCTTGCGCAGCGCGGCGGGGTCCGGCGCGGCATATTCAATGAACTCGAACCCGGCGGTGCCCATCGGGTTGTCCCAGGGTTGGAAAGCGCTGCTCATAAGTCTGCTCCCTTGCATGTTTTGTGAGGACGACTTGTTCTTCAAGTCTAGACGCAGATTGTAGGTAGGAAGGGTGGGCAGACAATTGCAAACATGGCGCAAAAGCCGATAGTTTGAGCAATAATATTGCCCAATATTCTAATAGTGGGGTTGAAAATGTCTGCAATTGAGCTTGATAGGACAGATCTAAGGATTCTTGCCGAGCTGCAGCGGGACGGGCGCCTCAGCAACCAGGAACTGGCGGACCGCGTCTCCCTGTCACCCAGCCCCTGCTTGCGCCGGGTGCGGCGCCTGGAAGAGCAGGGCTTCATCAAGAAATACGTGGCGCTCATCGACGCGGCCAAGGTCGGGCTAGGGCTGCTCGCTTACGTAAACATCCGCCTGAACAAGCACAGCGGCTCCAGTCACGCGCCCATGAGCGACTTCGCGCGCGACGTCCAGCTGTGGCCGGAGGTCGTCGAGTGCTACGCCATGTCGGGTGACATGGACTACCTGATGCGCATTCAGGTCGCCGACCTGGCGCATTTCTCCCGTTTCGCCATGGACACGCTCATGCGCCACCCTGCAGTCGTGGACATGCGCTCGTTCTTCGCCCTGCAGCAGATCAAGGAAACGACGGAGCTTCGTATATAGATAGCGCGGCGCGGTGTTCCTGCCGGTCCTAGCCGTTGAAGCGGCCGGATGTTGCGTGCCAGTCGGGCGGCGCCGCTCGCTCCGGTCTTGCCCAGCCTAGACGGGCTATGGGTTGTGATCGCACCGGCGCGCACCCGCGTATATATAGAGGGGCCTGGAGTCATCTCTCTATATATAGAGGAGCGAAGGAGTGCCACCCCGCAGGCTGATCGCGGTGCGTCCCCTAAAAGAATCATATTTCTGCAAAATGGGTGTCATGCTGGCCACACACGCAGATTTTCTGTGCTATAGTCTCGCTCCTTCGCTGCTCACACAGTTTCGAACAGCGAAGCCAAGCAAGTGCAACAGGTCAGCCCGAGGGCAGGTCTGCCGCAAAAGCAGCTGGAAACGGCGCAAAGCGGTTATTGCAAAGATCGACGCAAATCAGGCAGAAGCCAGTTGCAAGATCTGCAAAAATTGTGCTATAGTCTTGGGCTTGGCTGGTGATGACGAATCAGGGTTTACCCTGAAACTGAATTTCAGCCACCTGTGCGGTAACCAGCCTTCGGCTTGCCGAAGCCGCTTGCAAAGCAAGCGGGGTTGCATGATAGGATGCAAATCAGGCAAAAGCCGGTTGCACAATCTGCAAAAGCTGTGTTATAGTAGAGGGCTTGGCGGTTGTCGAAAAATTAGGGTTTACCCTGACGTTTCGATAGTCGCTAAGCGCTGAGAAATCAGCGCCGCGATTTGAAGTTTTAGCAGTACCGCTCTTTAACAACTAAACAACCGATAAGTGTGGGCGCTTGATGCGAGTGCAGTGGTTTGGGTTTCGGCCTGAAT